>JAIUNA010000255.1 GCA_022565265.1 Roseinatronobacter sp.
CGATCATTGCACAGGCGGTCTGGGGCATGGCGCGCAATCTCTGCCCGGACCGCGATCGGGCGGCCATTGCGGTGGGTGCTGTGGCCGTGCTGGCCTTTGCGCCCGGTGCTTTCGGGATGGTTGGCGCGATCGTGCTGGGCGCGGTTGCTGGGCTGGCGCTTGGGCGCGGGACGGGCACAGCCATGGGCGGGCATGTGCGGATGGCGGTATCGCGCCGTGTTGCGGTAGCGGCGCTTGTTACTTTCTGCGCCGGGCTGTTTTTCTTGCCGCTGGTTGCGGGCCAGAGCCAATCTTTGGCGGTGATCGACAGCTTTTACCGCGCAGGCGCGCTGGTATTTGGCGGCGGGCATGTGGTGTTGCCGCTGTTGCAGGCTGAAGTTGTCGCAACTGGCTGGGTGACGCCCGATGATTTCCTCGCCGGATATGGCGCGGCGCAGGCGGTGCCGGGGCCGCTCTTTACCTTCGCGGCCTATCTGGGAGCTGTGCTGGGGCCAGCGCCGAACGGCATTGCAGGCGCGGCTTTGGCGCTGGGGGCGATCTTTCTGCCGGGCTTTTTGCTGTTGGTGGGCGTGCTGCCCTTCTGGGACAGGTTCCGCGCCATGGCGCGCGCACAATCCCTGATGCAGGGCGCGAATGCGGCTGTGGTGGGCATATTGGGCGCGGCGCTCTATTCGCCCGTGTTTACCAGCGCCATTGGCGACATGCGCGATTTCACGCTGGCGCTGGTGTGTTTCGTTGCGCTGATGGCATGGAAAGCCACGCCTTGGGCGGTGGTCGTCGTCGCGGCACTCGGCGGGATCGGGTTGGCATTGATCACCTAATCAGCCGGGCCTTTACACTGCCCGGTAACGTGTGCGTTGGTCAGCCAAGGGTTTGGCCAATCCGGGATCACCGATAGGCTGTAAGACAGGATGATCCGGGCAAATTATGCGCAGCCAAACAGGGCCAGAAGCTTGCCTGCCACAGCGCTGAAAGTAATTTTCCCCGCGCGCGCCTGAATTGCGCACCCGAAGGGACAGGCGGGCCAGAGTTGCAATTTATCTTGACGATAGAACCGCGTCCTCATGGCCCGCAAGGATATGCGCTGACGCCTCAGTTTTCGAAATGAAATTCGTGCGTCCAAGAGCCATCGGCTTTGTGTGTCGAGACAACAACGCCACTTGCGCCCGCATATTCCCCTGTTCCCCCGATTATGGAGCGGGTCACGCTGGATGATGCCGAAAAGATATTTGATGCGTCAGGGTACAGACCCGCGCCCAGCACGATAATCTGGTCGCCGCCATGCCCGCCGATTGAAAACACGGCTTGAGTGACACGGGCATTTGCGCCCTCTACCACGCCTACGCCTGTGGTTGTCATGATCCAGTTCATCACAACTTCTGTGTCGTCACCTGTTCTGCCTGCGAAATGAAACAGGCGCATATCTCCAGCTGAATCAATGCCCACAGGCTCGAAATCCAGATAAGATGGTGGCTCTGGGGCGGGGTGCATTACCGTCATTGTCTGGCTGTGGCCGATTTGCGCATAGCCTATCAAGCCGCTTGTAACGATTATCGCTCTTATGATGTTTGACATTTTAACTCCTATCAAGCGCGAGATATTCGTATTGGGTCATTATTTGGTCAATGTATTATAAAGATGGGTCTGCGGCCCATATGGTGCAATATTAAAAAAATACCAAAACTGACGTTGAATTCTTTGCGCTGATAGTTTTGTCCAACTGTGGCAGGTCGTGGCGGGAAGATGCTTCATGCCGGGCGCTTGAACAGTATTACGGTGCATAAGCCACTGAACCTGAGCATTAGGTGGGAAGATCAGGCCGCGTTGTTCTCCGCGCGTTATTCAGAAAAATCCTTTTCAAGGCCCTGCGCGACTAATATTCGTGTGCATAAGGGAGTATATGCCCAAAGGTATTATAATTATGTCAAATGCTCTACAGACAGAGAGTGTATTTCAGGCATAAATGCGACTGTGTTTTATTGAGCGGCAGATGCGGGGCTGAAAACCTGATGCCTGAACAGGATTGCGCCTGCCTGTCCCTGTGTGTTCGGAACTTTCACAGTGGTTCCATGAATGTAATTCATTTGAAATGCGAGTAGAGCATCTCACTTTTGCAGCCTTTTATCAGGGATATTCTGCAAACCTCGCCTATGGATCATACATGCGCCTGTCGAAATTAAAATCTTCTGTCTCATGTCTGAAAGTGATGTGTTATGCCATGGCCAAGCGAATTACTAAATTCGTTGTTACCTTATGTGTTCACCGCCAGTTAATTTGCAAAGCGCCATAGTGCCGACGCGGGTGTGGAATATTCTGCGCGCTGCATCGGTGATGCTTGTTTTGGCGCTTGGCGTTCCGACAGCCCTTAAGGCGGATTGCCCCACACGTAGCAAAGATACCGATATAGCGGTCGGTATCCGCTCTGCAGTGCCCTTTATAGAATTCGACCGCAGGGGCGTTCCACATGGGCTTGCGATCGATCTTTGGTCGCAAGTGGAGCGCGAGTTGCGCGTTGAATTAGAAATTGGGTTGACTGAATTTATCGTCTGCCCATCAATCCGGGATCAGGGCCACGCCTTGGCAACCGGCGCACTGGATGTTGTCATTTCGCCACTGACCATCACGGCAGAGCGGAAGCAGCAATATGCGTTCTCTCAGCAATATCTGAATTCAGGTTTGACCGTGGCAACCCGCAGCACGGGGGCTATTGATTTCAAGGTCGCTTTTGGCATCGTTTTGGACACCGTTACACAGCCCGGTGTTGTGCGCGCGATTATTGGTTTTCTGTTTTTGAATTTGATCGCAGCCGTTCTGATCCGCTGGGCCTTGCGCGCTGAAGGGCATGACATAGAGCGCGAAAAAGGGCCTTTCGGGGCGGCCGCAGATTATATCATCGAAGCGGTGTCGCGCACTGCGGGCCTCAAATCCGTGGGGGCGGGGTCGGGCTATGGCTTTGGACGATCCGCAGGAAAAATGTTGGAAATTGTGATGGCGGTTGTGGGTGTGGCGCTGTCTGCGATGCTCTTTGCCGCAATAACATCGGCTTTCGTAAGGGCGATAGGAACCGCACCCACTTTATCTGCCGAAGATGTCATCAGCCTGCGCGTGGCCACGCTTGAAAATTCGACCGCGCAAGATTTCTTGCATTATGTGGACAGACAAGTCACCAGCTTGCGCGAGCGTCCATTATGCGCCACCAGCGCAATGGCGACAACCGAAGACACCTGCATCCTGACCCCAACATGGAAAGACGCTGTCGCCTTGCTGGCGTCAGGTGATGTCGATGTGGTGTTGGGGGATTGGGTTGCATTATCCTACCTCGCCCGATCCGAGCCATATTCCGGGCGGCTTGTGGTTCAGGGCCAAACCTATGTCGGCGAAGCTTATGGCTGGGGCGTCACCCCAGAACGAACCGATTTGCGCGCGGCCATTGACCGCATCTTGATTGATGAGATGCGTCAACCAGAATGGCGACGTCGCATAGAGAAGGCGCTCGGTACTGGCGCAATCAGTCCTTATTGAACCGCCATCGCGGCAGGGAAAAGAAATGCCAAACGCAACTTCAGAACCTTATGATGTCTATTATTCCTCTGGCACCTATGACCTGCGCTATCCAAAGCCCAATCCGACAGTTTTGGATCATATTCTGAGGTTAACCACCCCAGACACGCATCTCATAGATTTCGGTTGCGGCAGTGGCCGGTATCTTGTTCCGCTGCGCCAATATCTGCGTTGCGCCGCAGGCTTTGATATCTGTCAGACAGCGCTGGATATTTTGCAAGAGCGTCTTGCCCAAACTTCTGGTGCGCCTGTCGCACTTCTTGGCCCAGATCTTGACAGTCTGGCCGATCATGTGGCGCGCCACGGCAAGCCTGATCTGATCGTGTGCTTGTTTGGGGTGCTTGCCCATATGACCCCCCGCAGCGCCAGATCTGAAATTCTGTCTCTGTTCCGCAGCTTGCTGCGCCCCGGTGGCAGGCTTCTGGTTTCTGTTCCCAACCGTCACCGCCGCTTTGCGCGCGAGCAACGCGAAGCGACACCGGGCGCAGAGATATCCTATCGGCGCATGATCACGGGGGGCAGTATTTCCCTGCCCTACCAGCTTTTTGATCCTGCCATGTTGTCGGAAGAGCTGTCATCGGCGGGCTTTCTTGTCGAGGGCGCTTGGGCAGAAAGTGTATTGCCTGAATCCTGGGTGACCAAGGGCAGGCTGGCTGGATTGACTGATTCTTTGCTCACGCCCCTGTGCCCTGTGCGCTGGGGCTATGGGATACTGATGCAAGCGCGCATATCATGAGGCATATGGCGTTAGTCTTGATCGGGGCGCTTTTGCTTTGCGCCACGCTCCCCGCGCGCGACACAGCCGCCCAGAATGTCGAAGCTTTGCAGCCAAGCCTGCCAAATGACCAATCCGGCCGGCTGGGGCGCATTCTGCAACGCGGGCGGCTGATTGTGGGGGTGAAAGACGATTACCCCCCTTGGGGTATGCGCGATGACGCGGGCGAAATTATCGGCTTCGAGATTGATCTTGCGGCAGATATTGCAGATCGGCTGGGTGTGTCATTGGAATTGATTGCAGTCAGCGCGGCCAATCGGCTGCCAAGACTGGAGCAAGGGGTTGTTGACCTTGTGATC
>JAIUNA010000256.1 GCA_022565265.1 Roseinatronobacter sp.
CCCGGCGCCGCATCAGCACAGCGCGCACAACATCGGCAAAGGCCCGCAAAAGATAGGTTTCGCCGGGCAGGAAATCACCACGCGCGCAGACGCTGTCAAAGCCCACAAACCCGAACAACCCCGCATCATCCATCATCGGAACCAGCAACACAGAACGGATTTCCTGCGCTGCAAGAATTTCAAATTCCGGGCTGCCGGGTGCGAAATCGGCAATATCAGCGATATTGAGCATCTGATTGGCACGCAGCGGCGTGAACAGGGCCATATAATCCGCGACCTGCAAATCCTGTAGCTGATCAATCATCGGCGCGATACCCGGCGCGCACCATTCATGCGTGTTGCTCGCTACAGGCCCGGAAACAAGGAAAACATAAGCCCTGTCGCGCCCGGCATAGCTGCCCAGACGGGCCAGACCATCTTCGATTGCAGCATCCACATCGGCACTGCCAGAGGCCAGCAATTTGTGAATCAGTGCGACGACAAGCGCCTGAATCTCTGTCAGGCGCCTTTCCGCCGGCTGTGGCAGCCCGGAATTATGATCCCGCCGAGTTGTCATTTTCGCCTTTGCCAATGGGGCTAGAGAGAGGCTTGATACACAGCCTCCCCTTGGCAAGAGAAGGCCATGCCTGCTCTCTAACGGCGAATGTTTAAATACTTATAGCCAAAAATTGTATTTCCGTCGCACGATCGGCGGCACTTCGCGCCGGATCGGGGCTTGCGCCGGAAAACCCCATGACTATAACCCCCACCAATTTGCGCAGCGCGTTTTGCGCGCGGCTGCGCATGCGCGCAGGTCAGTCAGGGGTCCGTCATGCCGAAGAGAACCGACATTCAATCCATCATGATCATCGGGGCGGGGCCAATTGTCATCGGACAGGCCTGCGAATTCGATTATTCGGGCGCACAGGCCTGCAAGGCTCTGCGCGAAGAAGGGTATCGGGTGATTCTGGTCAATTCCAACCCCGCAACCATCATGACAGACCCCGGCCTTGCCGATGCCACCTATATAGAGCCGATAACGCCCGAAATCGTGGCCAAGATCATTGAAAAAGAGCGTCCTGACGCGCTGTTGCCCACGATGGGCGGGCAAACAGGGCTGAACACCTCTCTGGCGCTGGCCGATATGGGGGTGCTGGATAAATTCGGGGTAGAACTGATTGGCGCCAACCGCGAAGCCATCGAGATGGCCGAAGACCGCAAACTGTTCCGCGAGGCGATGGACAGAATCGGGCTGGAAAACCCCAAGGCAACGATCATTGCCGCCCCAAAGCTGGACAACGGCAAATATGACATCAATGCAGGCGTGGCAGAGGCCATAGAGGCGATTGAATATGTGGGCCTGCCCGCGATCATCCGCCCCGCCTTTACCCTTGGCGGCACCGGCGGCGGCGTGGCCTATAACCGCGATGATTATGAGCGCATTTGCCGCTCTGGCCTCGATGCCTCGCCTGTGGCGCAAATTTTGGTCGATGAAAGCCTGCTGGGCTGGAAAGAATATGAAATGGAAGTTGTCCGCGACCGCGCGGATAACGCGATCATTGTCTGTTCGATTGAAAATGTGGATCCGATGGGCGTGCATACGGGCGATTCGATCACCGTTGCCCCTGCCCTTACCCTGACAGACAAAGAATATCAGATCATGCGCAACGGCTCTATCGCCGTGCTGCGCGAGATCGGGGTGGAAACCGGCGGCTCGAATGTGCAATGGGCGATCAACCCTGCCGATGGGCGCATGGTTGTGATTGAAATGAACCCGCGTGTTTCGCGCTCTTCTGCGCTGGCCTCCAAGGCTACGGGCTTTCCGATTGCCAAAATCGCGGCCAAGCTGGCAGTGGGCTACACGCTGGATGAGTTGGACAATGACATTACCAAAGTCACCCCCGCCAGCTTCGAGCCGACGATAGATTATGTTGTCACCAAAATCCCGCGTTTCGCGTTCGAGAAATTCCCCGGTTCCAAGCCCGAACTGACAACGGCCATGAAATCGGTGGGCGAGGCAATGGCCATTGGCCGCACCTTCCACGAATCCATGCAAAAGGCCTTGGCCAGCATGGAAACCGGCCTGACCGGCTTTGACGAGATCGCCATTCCCGGTGCGCCAGACCGCGCGGCCATCATCAAGGCCATCAGCGCCCAAACCCCCGACCGTATTCGCCTGATTGCCCAAGCCATGCGCGAAGGGCTGTCAGATGACGAGATTCAGGCCGCCACCGCCTTTGACCCGTGGTTTCTGGCCCGTATCCGCGAGATCATAGAGGCAGAGGCCGAAATTCGCGCAGGCGGCCTGCCTGTGAACGCAGACGGGCTGCGCGCGCTGAAGATGCTGGGCTTTACCGATGCCCGCCTTGCCATCCTGACAGGCCGGGACGAAGCACAGGTGCGCCGCGCCCGGCGCAATCTGGGGGTGAATGCCGTGTTCAAGCGAATTGACACCTGCGCGGCTGAATTTGAGGCCCAAACCCCCTATATGTATTCCACCTATGAAACCCCTGTCATGGGCGATGCGGAATGCGAGGCCCGCCCCTCGGAGCGCAAGAAAGTGGTCATCCTTGGCGGCGGCCCCAACCGGATTGGCGAAGGGATTGAGTTTGATTATTGCTGCTGCCATGCCTGTTTCGCGCTGACAGATGTTGGCTATGAAACCATCATGATCAACTGCAACCCCGAAACGGTTTCGACAGATTATGACACCTCCGACCGCCTGTATTTTGAACCCCTGACGCTGGAGCATGTGCTGGAAATCCTGCGCGTGGAACAGGAAGCGGGCACGCTGCATGGCGTGATCGTACAGTTTGGCGGCCAGACACCACTCAAGCTGGCCAACGCGTTGCAAGAAGAAGGTATCCCCATTCTGGGCACATCGCCCGATGCAATTGATCTGGCAGAGGATCGCGAGCGGTTTCAGGCGCTCTTGAATGATCTGGGGCTGAAACAGCCTGTCAATGGCATTGCCTCCAACCGCGATCAGGCGTTTGCGATTGCGGCGCGGGTTGGCTATCCGCTGGTGATCCGCCCCTCTTATGTTCTGGGGGGCCGCGCCATGGAGATTGTGCGCGATGATGCCCATCTGGAGCGCTATATCCGCGATGCGGTGCAGGTATCGGGCAAGAACCCGGTGCTGCTGGACAGCTATCTTGTGGGCGCGGTGGAAGTGGATGTGGATGCACTATGTGATGGCGAGGCCGTGCATGTCGCAGGCATTATGCAGCATATCGAGGAAGCGGGCGTGCATTCGGGCGATAGTGCCTGTTCGCTGCCCCCCTACTCGCTGTCGCCAGAGACAATCGCAGAACTGCGCGTCCAGACCGAAGCACTGGCGCGCGGCCTGAATGTGGTCGGGCTGATGAATGTGCAATTCGCCATCAAGGATGATGTGATCTATGTGCTGGAAGTGAACCCGCGCGCCTCTCGGACTGTGCCCTTTGTGGCAAAGGCCACGGATAGCGCGATTGCCAGCATTGCCGCGCGGCTGATGGCAGGCGAAAAGCTGTCAAACTTCCCCATGCGCGCCCCGATCAAGGCCGATGTGTCCCCGTCCGAACCCATGCCAATGGGCGATCCGATGACACTGGCAGATCCGCAAACCCCGTGGTTCTCGGTCACGGAAGCGGTTCTTCCATTCGCGCGCTTCCCCGGTGTCGATACGCTGCTGGGGCCAGAAATGCGCTCTACCGGCGAGGTGATGGGCTGGGCACGCAACTTTGCCCGCGCGTTCTACAAGGCGCAGCTTGGCGCAGGCGTGACATTGCCAGAATCGGGCCGCGTGTTCCTGTCGATCAAGGATTACGACAAGGGGCCGCAGATGGTGGAAGCAGCGCAAACGCTGGTTGATCTGGGCTTTGTCATTGTGGCCACACGCGGCACGGCAGATTGGCTGAAGGCGCAAAGCGTGGCCTGCGAGGTGGTGAACAAGGTTTATGAAGGGCGGCCCAATATCGTTGACCTGCTGAAAAGCGGCGAGATTGCCATGGTACTGAACACAACCGAGGGTGCGCAGGCCATTGAAGACAGCCGCGAAATCCGCTCTGTCGCGCTGTATGACAAGATCCCCTATTACACCACGGCCGCAGGCAGCCATGCCGCCGTTATGGCGATCAAGGCACGCGAAGAAGGCGAAATCGGGGTGCGCGCGCTGCAACACGCAGCGGATTGAGCCATTGCGCCCATGCACTCAAAAGCCCCGCTTTGGCGGGGCTTTTTCTTTTGCACGGCCCTGCTCTCACTTTTCTAGTTGCGAACGATTATCATTTGCATATAAACGCCCCATACACCAAGAACAGGATACCCCATGCCCCGATTCGTCCTTCCCGCTGCCGGACTTGGCGCCATCCTCGCCCTTGCTGCGCCCCTCGCGGCGCAGGAACCGCCCCTCAATGTGCTGGCCACAGTCGGGATGATTGCCGATGTCGCGCAAAATGTCGCCGGAGACTGCGCCACACTCAGCACGCTGATCGGCCCCGGCACAGACCCGCATTACTATTCCGCCACCCCCGGCGATGTGCGCAAAATCGCGCAGGCCGAATTGATCCTCTATGTGGATCGTGCCCTTGAAGAGCGTTTGGCCGATGTGCTGGACAATTTTCGCGACCGCACACCC
>JAIUNA010000257.1 GCA_022565265.1 Roseinatronobacter sp.
ATTGAACCATTGCCGACGGCCCACGATATTTGCCAGCTCTTCCTTGTTGGCAAGGTCTTCGCACCACATCTGCGCTTCCATGACGGCCATCAGAATGGCCTTGGTCGCGACGGGATTGGCATCAACCCATTCGGCGCGCATCCCCAGAACCTTTTCGGGGTGGTGCTGCCAAAGCTCGCCTGTTATCAGTGCCGTGAAACCGATATCCTGGTTGACCAGCTGTTCATTCCAAGGCTCGCCCACGCAAAAGCAGTCCATGTTGCCCACACGCATATTGGCAACCATCTGCGGAGGAGGCACCACAACCACATTGACATCCGTGTTCGGATCGATCCCGCCTGCGGCCAGCCAGTAGCGTATCCATAGATCATGGGTGCCGCCCGGAAATGTCATTGCAGCCGTCACCTCTGCACCCGCCGCGCGCTTGGCTGCAAAGGCGTCTTTCAGAAGGCCACTATCAAGGGCCACTTTTGTGTCAGCATATTCCTGCGCGACAGAGATGCCCTGTCCGTCCTCATTCAGGCTAAGCAGGTTATACATCGGCGTGGGCTGGTTGTTTTGCATTACAGTGCCAAGGCTGTACTGGAACACCTTCGGACGAAGGATATGGCCGCCATCAATGCCGCCGCGCGCAGCACCCAGCGCCATGTTGTCGCGCGTCGCCCCCCAACTGGCCTGTTTTTCGATCTTCATCTGATCCAGACCATATTTGGCATAAAAACCCTTGACCTCTGCCACGATCAGGGGCGAGGCATCGGTAAGCGCGATATATCCCAAGGTGGCGCCGCGCACTTCGGGGGTGGCGGTTGTGGCCCATGCGCCGCCGGGGAGCAGGGATTTCGCCGCAGCAAGCGTGGCCGCAGCGCCAGTGGTGGCGCGCAGGAAAGACCGGCGGGACAGATCAGAATAAGACATGGGCAAGCTCCAGATCAGGCAGGCGGGTGCCTGCTTTTGGGGTTGGAAAGAGGCACACACAGCCGAGTGTTACGCCTTGATGATGGTGGTGGAGACCGCGTCAGCGCGATTTGTGGAAAGAGCAAGACTGCTTGTCTTTCCAAACCATGATCCAACCCCGTTGCTGGATATTTCAACCCTGCGCGGAATGGATTGAGTCGTCAAACAGAGTTTGCAGATGCAGCAAATCTTTCATGATCCAGCGGTGGCGATGCTGAAAAATTGATCATCAGTGCGCGCTTGGGTCAAAAATCTTGCCATCGAAGAACTGATCTATGGGCAAGATCATCGTGCCCCGCTCTGAGGAGACAGCCGTGGGGTGGTGCAGCGCACCCTCAAGCTTCTCGGAGGCGCCGGGAAGATCTGCCCCGGCACTGCGCAGGTTTTCCCGGTAGAGATCTGTCCGGCAAATCGCCTTGGCCGCCTCTAGACTGCGGCCCAGATCAAGCCCATTGCGCGCAGCCATCTGCGCGGCAAACCACGCCGCCTGTGAGCGCCACGGAAAGCTGGCGGCCCCGTCGAAAAAACGGATCATGTCAGGAACGCGCCGCAAATCACCCTGCGCGGAAATCACCATCTCACCGCGCAGGGCGCGATCCACCACATCTAGGGGCGCGTTGACATAATCTGACCTCGACAGAATATCTGACGCAATTGAACGGTTTTCGGGCACGCTCAACCATTTTGCGGCACGCCATATGGCGCGCATCAGGCACCCTGTCAGCGCCGGGTTGTCCTCGATCCAATCATGCCGCGCAGCAAGAACCTTTTCAGGAGCAACCGCCCAGATGGCGCGGCTAGGCAACAAAAGCACTCCCGCGCCCAGTTCTACCGCAACAGAGCCCCAAGGCTCGCCCACGCAAAACGCATCAATTTCCCCCGCAGCAAGCGCATCTGCCATGCGAGGGGGCGGAATAGTGCAAAGCTCGAAGGTAATTCCGGTGTTGCGAAGCCAATAGCTTACCAGTTCCACATGGGTCGAAAACGGGAAGGGCACGCCGATCCGTAACGGGCCGTCAACCGCGCCGATCAGATCATCGCGCGCGCGCCGCGCATCGGAAAACCCGAAATCATGCCCCATATGCCGCAAGCGTTTGGCAATATTCTGCGAGACACCGATCACATCGCCATTGATCGATATGACCTGCAAGATATCCAGCCGCGCGACCGCCCCACCAAGGCCAAGCGCCATGGCCACCGGAACAGGGGCCAACATCTGCGCCGCATCAACCTGCCCCCACAGGAGCATGTCGCGCAGGCTTGACCATGACGGCGCGCGCGTCAGGCGCAACTCCAACCCTTCAGCTTGCGCAAAGCCCATTTCATGAGCGATCACGATGGGGGCCATGTCCAGAAGCGGCACGAAGCCCACGCGCAAAGTGGTCAGGTTCATGACAACAGCCCCGCTGCCGTCACCAGTGCGGCGGCAATATCGGCGACCTTGCGGCCCTGATCCATCGCGGTTCGGCGTAGCAAGGCATATGCCTCGTCCTCACCGATCCCGCGCGCTTTCATCAAGATGCCCTTGGCGCGGTCAATAAGCTTGCGTTCTTCCAGCGCTCGGCGCGTGGTTTCCAACTCTGTTCGCATGCGGCGAAACATTTGGAACCGCGCGATGGCAGCGTCCATAACAGAGGCCACACGCTCCGGCTGCAACCCGTCAACAACATAGGCGGATACGCCAGCCTCTATGGCCTGCTGCGTAAGGTCACGGTCGGTGCGATCCACGAAAAAGGCGACGGGGCGCGCCATCGGATCTGAGGCCAGCGCCATTTCCTCCAAACTGTCGCGCGAGGGATTCGACATTTCGATAAGTACGACATCGGGGGCAATATCGCGAACGCGCCGTGCAAGCCCTGAAACTTCGCTGACGACAGTTACCTGATGGCCAAGGGGGTGCAAGCTTTCCATAACCAGCTTGGCGCGCGCTTCATCTTGTTCAACGATGACGATGTGAAGTTTCATGGCGCTCTGCGGTTGCGTTTTCCCTTTCAGCCCACCGAAAAAACGAAAGCGCAACGGGAGACGGGCAAGATATCCGGCAGAAAAATCACGGCCTGATTAAAAAAGTGGCGGATGTTTGCGTGTTGTCGCTTTCTTGGGCGGTGGCCGCCTGAAGTTTACCAAGCCGCGCATGCGCGCCCATATGCAGATGGCGAGAGCGCCAATCCCGCCTGGGGCGGGCAATCGGCCGCAGTACAGGGCCAGTTCGCGCCAAACTGTGCGGGCGCGCTACGCAGCTATATGGCAGGAAGAAAACTGCGCCGTGATCCAAGCTCTGACCTTGGCCAATGCGCTGAGAGGTTCCTTATCAATGTGTCGCCACAGCGTCGGGCGCATGGTGCGCAATCATGGCGCTGATATAGGGCCAAAAGAACTCGTCTCCGGGGTAGCCGGTAAGGCGATCTAGCTCCTTCCCCTCGGCATTGATCAGGATAAAGGTCGGCGTCACGAAGGGGCGTGACACGAATTCCATCTCTGGGGGAAGGGCGCGAATGTCTTTATGCACAAGCGGCGCGCGTTGCCCCTCTTCTGACAGGACATATATCGGGGCCACATCGCGTTTAAAAACAATGCAATAGACGCAGCCCGGCCGTTCAATCATGACCAACCGCAAATCCTGCGCATGAGCGGCATTCATCAGCCCCGGCAGCGCCAGAAAAGCAACAGCAGCGGTGATGATACGAGCAATGGACAACATGATCAGAGCTTAATACGCTTATAGCACAGTGGCAAGCTATGCGGCACAACTGGCCTGGCGGGAATGGGAGCGCGAATGTTCGATATCAGCTTCGGCGGTGCAGCGGTTGCGGGTTTCCTTTCATTTTTTACCCCATGCGTCTTGCCTATCGTGCCGTTTTACCTGTGTTTCATGGCGGGATTGTCAATCTCTGAACTCCGCGGCGAGGCGCATCTGACACGCGCTGCCCAGCGGCGGCTTGTAATCGCTGCGATAGCCTTCTCGCTTGGCGTGACAACAATTTTTATCTTGTTTGGGATGGCGGCAACGGCGCTGGGGCAGGCCCTTCTTGAATGGCGCGATACGTTGAAATGGGTTGCGGCGGGAGTATTGGCGGTTTTCGGGTTGCATTTTCTTGGACTGTTGCGCCTTGGCTTTCTCTACAGACAGGCACGGATTGAAGCCCCGGCTCGGCCCGGCTCGCATCTGGGCGCATATGCTATGGGCCTTGCGTTCGGTTTCGGATGGACACCCTGTATCGGCCCGACCTTGTCATTGATCCTGATGATTGCGTCGGGCCTTGGCGATATCTGGCGCGTGGCGGCGTTGCTTGCTGTCTATGGGCTGTCCATGACGCTGCCCTTCATATTCGCGGCGCTATTTGCGCGCCCGTTTCTGGACTGGGTGGCGCGGAACAGAGCACGGCTTGCGCATGTAGAGAAGGGCATGGGGGTGATTCTTGTGGCCTTCGCCGTGCTCATTGCAACAGATTCGGTCGCGCTAATTGCAGAGGCAATGCTCGACTGGGCGCCTTGGTTCGCGACACTTGGTTGAGCGCGGGCACGGATAATTTTGCCTGTGTCCGGGTCTTTTGCCGCAATGGGTGGGCGCGCTTTGCATGCAAGCTATTGAATTTAAATGATAAATATAAAAATACAAATTC
>JAIUNA010000258.1 GCA_022565265.1 Roseinatronobacter sp.
CGCTGGTCAATGCAATTCGCACCGCGTCTTTTCGAAATTCTTCCGTTCTTCCTGTGCCCATGGTTCATCTCCTTTGTTGCACATTACGCTATCAAAGGAGCGGCACCAAACCGCGACAGGTCCAAGATAACCCACCAAGACAATCCACCCTGTCTGCATCCCGGCCGAAAACCCTACCGCAATGACGGGCACAGCCGCGATCAGGGGGCCGATGAACGGAATGAAGGTCAGAAGCGCTGTCAGCACTGCGATCCCAAGCCAAAGCTCTACACCGAGCAGAAACAGACCAAGCCCGACAGTCACCCCAAGAATTGCCATGGAAACGAGCTGTCCCAAAAACCACCAGCGCAGCGCATCGGCCAAGGATGACAACGTCTCTTGTATCAGCTCTCGATTTTGGGGTGGCACAAGGCGCACAGCCCCGCCGCGATAGAGCATCGGGTTGGCCGAAAGGAACCCGGTAAGAACCATGAGAATGATCAAGCTGGTGATAGCGCCTACGGCAGTCATTCCCCAGTTCAGCGCCTGCCCTGACATCTCGCGCAAGCTGCTGACAAGGCCGTTTTCGCCGTCTTCCGGCTTTCGCACCACGCCGATATCGGTAAGCCATGCGTATCCTTGTTCCGCAAACGCCACCACTGCGGCACCAACCTGCTGCAACTGTTGGGCCAGACGCCCTGCCGACAGGCCGAATACCGAAAAGATGAAGGTGAAGATGGCGAGAGTGACGACGATCAGCGCCCAGTTCCGAGATACAGGCACTCGCCGCGCGATCGCGCAGGACAGCCCATCAAGCCCGACCGCCAGCACAATCGCGGCGAATACGAGAAGCAGCACTTCGCCGAGAAAATAGCCGATCAAAAGCAGACCCGCTGTCAGAAGTATCGTGGCTGTCCGGATGCCGCGGCTTTCCGAGTTCATGAATTGGCGTCCCCATGCATCAGGTTTCCCATCTGTCATGCGTTGAACGCCCGCACACCTGTCCCGTTCCGTATGCTCTGAGTAAATCGTGTCGAGTTGCAGTGTTCTCAACCTCTGACGCGAAGGG
Organism: Roseinatronobacter sp.; assembly: GCA_022565265.1. Taxonomy (GTDB): domain Bacteria; phylum Pseudomonadota; class Alphaproteobacteria; order Rhodobacterales; family Rhodobacteraceae; genus Roseinatronobacter. Next base: position 1,049 of record JAIUNA010000258.1, read on the forward strand.
GCTGCCCGTCTAGTCCGAAAGAAAATCACCCGCGCTGTGTGAAAGAGAGCAAGCATTTTTATTTTCGCGTTTTCCAAGACGGATGGAACGCAACAGCGATGGGCGGGGTTTAGAGTGTAGACAACCCATCAGAGTAGGAACACATCATGCCCACACCAATAGAGATCATTTCTACGCCGCACACGAAAATCGCTGATGCTGGCAAAGGCTATGAAGAGGCGATGAGTATCGGCAACCATGCCGCTTTTACATCGCTATGTGCCGATCTGCGCCAGCGCCATCTGACTCATGCGCATGAACTTGCAGGTCTGTTGTTGAAACGCGGCGAACGCGCAGATGGCGACGGCTCTTTCATGAGCGTCGTAAACAAGGCGGCACTCAATGTGCGCTTTGCAGTTTCGGCAGACGAAACAAGCTTGCTGCCGAGCCTGCGTGACGCAGAGAAGCGGCTTCTGGAGGCTTATGACAATACATTGCGCGAATGCGAGATCGATAGGTCTTTCGACCCAGAAGAGGTCAGCGCGCTTCACGCACAGCGCGAAATCGTCTTGGCGCATATTGGAAAGATTGACGCGTTCCAATCCGCGTTGGCGTCAAAACGCAAGATACCAACCTGACACTGGCGCCTCAGTTCAACCAGCTTGCGCCAAAGCAGTACATAGGTACTTGCCCGCGCAAACACCCCAGACAGAAGGAAGTCCACATGACCGCTCAAAGCGAAACAAGATTGAAACCGCAACACGCATCAGGGACGGTTGATGCTTCAATACCCCAGCGGATCGCACCCGCTCCGAAATGTCTTGATCTGATTGCGGAGGTGCATACGCGGGTTCTCGATTCAATTGCCGGATTCGAGAAAGTTGTTGAGAAAGCCCAACCTGACTTTCAGCCCATCGCAAAAGCCTTTCTGGCTATGCATCTGAGGCATGAAACCGAATTAGCAAACGCGCTCATTACCTCGAACCGAGACCCTTCGGCTGACGGGTCTGTATTTGGCACAGTCAATCGTGCTGCTGTTGAAATCAAGTCTTGGTTCGAAGACGTTACTGACAAAATCATGGATCAAGTCAAATTCGCGGAATTGCACATTCTGGATGCCTATAACGATGCGCAAAGCGCCTCCCAAAGCACCGAAATTCAATCGCTGATCACTGCCCATATCAAAGATATCGACGCGCTAATGAGTAAACATATCGTGAGCGCAAAAGGATAATAATAAACTTTCGTTCGTTGGCATTAGGATATTTTTCATCCGTCTGAATGATACCAAACCGCAGTAATAGGCGATGGCGATAAGATTTTAGCCATTTCGCAAATCAAAGGAAAATAAATGAAGATACAATTAAACACGGACGGTAACATAGAGGGCACTGAAGCCCTTCTTGCTCCGATCGAACTTCAGATCACAGATGGACTTTCGCGTTTTATGGATCAGATCAGCCGTATCGAGCTTCATCTGAGCGATGAGAGTTCGGGCAAATCTGGCAGCACAGACAAGAGGTGCTTACTGGAAGTTCGTCTCAAGGGGCAATCGCCTGTTGCTGTCACCCATAATAGCGGCACACTGCAAGAGGCATGTGACGGGGCAACGCAGAAGATGTTGCGCAAGTTGGACAGCATTTTGGGGCGGCAAGACAAAACGAAGGGCGGTCATTCAATCCGTGATCTTTGCCAACTCTAGGAAATTTCTGTAATATAATTATGTTGCTTGATAAGGAGGAAAAGACATGCTTTCCAAAGCCGACTTGATTGCTTTAAGCACGGCCACTCCGATGCCGGGTATATCGTTGTTTCTGCCAACCCAGATATTGGGGCGTGAAACGCTGCAAAATCCGATTATCCTCAAGAATTTATTGGCGCAGACACGCGAAAAGCTTGAGGTGTTCGGACTGCCGTCTTCCCGGATAGATGCACTCCTTGCACCTGCCACAGCACTTCTCGAAGATTTTGATTTTTGGCAGCATCAGGATCATGGCCTTGCCCTTTACCTGTCGGATGCGGGGATGAAGGCGTTTCATTTGCCTGTCACTGTTGATGAACGCGCAGTCGTTGGCCGCGATTTTCACATCCTGCCCTTATTGCCTTTGCAAGAACAGGACGCAGAATTTGCAATTCTGGCGATGACGGCAGATACTGTGCGCGCTTTTAGGGCGGGCCGTTTTTCAATCACAAACCTAGAGATTGCAGATCTGCCAGAGAGCCTGGAGTCTTTGGATGAAACGCCAGATTACGAGGGCTCGCTGCAATCGGGGGGATATGGTCGCCCAAATACAGGCGGCAAGAATATGCCAAAGACACAGGTCTATGGTGACAGTCCAAATGAGTGGCACAAGGCGCGGTTGATTGAATATGTGCGCAGAACAGCGGCGGCATTGGCAGCCTATCTTGCGCGCCAACCGGCCAGGGTTGTCATCATCGCAGATGCCGAGATTGGCGGCCATCTGATGAAGGTGGATGCCCTGAAACCTTTTATCGTTGGGCTGATCGAAGCCAATCCCGCCGCAATGGATGACGCGGGGCTGCTCAATTCTGCCCTTGATGTGATGCAACCGATCTATGACACGGCGCAGAGCACCGCCTTGGAGGCGCTTGAAGAATTATTGGGGCGCAAAGATACCAAGGTCTGCTCGGAACCTGCCGAGCTGCTTTCGGCGGCACAGTCTGGCAGGGTGGAGACACTCTTCCTTGCGGAGGACGCAGCGCTTGCAGGCAGGTTTGACAGCGAAACGGCGCTCACGACCATTGGCGAAGGCACTGGCGACACAATACGCGATTTGCCCAATCTTGCTGCCCAGATGACGTTGCAAAACGGTGGCAATGTCCGTGTGTTCGCGCCAGATCGTTTGCCGGCAGATATGAAGATGGGTGCGATTTTGCGCTATTGAGGTCACTTTGGCCTATGCGCACCGGCTTTCGGTATGGGGCGCATACATGCCTGAAACCGATTATCCCGGTTTGTCGGGTTCAAAGCCGGGCGCCCTTTTCATACGTGCCAGAAAAACGATGCCAGAAAAACGATGCCAGAAAAACGATACCTGCAAAACCGGGGATATCTGTTCAGATCGATATCGGACAAGGCGCGGCAGGCAGATAGTTTTTGCGCTGCGCGGCTGTGCTGGATTGTCATGTCGGGTTCAAATGGGAACAGGTGCCCAAAAGGTGACTGTCCAAATAACTACAGAAGTTTCGCACCATGCTGCTTTGGATCAGCCCGGCATGCCAGATCGCCTCTATTGTCACGGGACGTTCCTGGATTTCACGCTTGCAAGAGAAAGCGAAACCGCTCCATGCCCGCTCCTGATCACATTGCCGGACGCGCTGCCTTGTCCATCTGCGAGTCACTGCTTTTGGCGCTCAATGACCGCAATATTCTGCCCGAACATGAAATTGTGGGGATATTGCGCGATGCCGCCGCCGCCCATGAATATGCGGCAGATATAGAGAATGCAGAGTTGAACGCAGGGGTAGCCGCGTTGATAAACGGTATCCTGGCGGGCGGAAATTCGGTACGCCGCCGCTA
>JAIUNA010000259.1 GCA_022565265.1 Roseinatronobacter sp.
AACCGGAAATAGAGCCTGTTGCGAAAGATTTTGAGGCATCTGTTTCCAGCAGTTATGAGGGAGATGTTGCAACCGGGAAGTCGTATTCCGAAATAACGTCAGAGGCAGGTGTGCGTACTGCGACTCAGGTATCTGGATCAGTTTCTATTTCTATCAGCAGCGGTATGGATATTACGCAGACATCCATATGGCAGGGGGCTGTTTCTGAATGAGGTTTATACCTACTCCGATTGTTTTGTCTGTGGTTGCTGTGATTGTTTCTGCATGTTCGGGCGCCAGTCCTTCCAAGATGGAGCGGTATTTGCCGGAACTTGTTCCGACGGCATATATGCTGTTTTATCCGGAGAATGCCTCTAAAGCGGAAAATAGCAATACGATGCTGAGGGAAGTATCGTCGGTTCTGATTTTGACTGACGCGCAGGGTATCATAAACGGTTTTCGCAGCTCGGTTGAAGGTGAAGAGGTAGATCAGACCAGAGTGGATAAAGTTTATGCATTTATCCTGAAACAGGGCGTGCCTGTTAATAAGTTTCAGGCCACTGCACGTGGTGTTGCGCCAGTCTCCTCTCTAAGTGATGATGAAACCGCGAGCAGGCGTGTAGAGATAATTATCAGGGCACCCTGAGCCGTGTTCCGGCGGCTTTGGTGCTCTGATCAGCGTGTTATCATAAGTGGAACTTCATGCTCTGCGAGTGTGAAGTTCTTTCATATGCGCGTGAGTTTTGAATTGTGTTGTCTCGGAATATCGGCGCGGCGATACGTGTTTATTGCAAGGCACCGGGCGCAGTTGGGAATGAAACCTGATGATCAGCCCCCAGCGGCAAGGCGTCTGCGGCAAAGACGGTATGAAACACATGCCCGTCAAACATCTCGAACAAGGGTTGCGAGGCGGCGCGGCTGGCATAGCGCGGCTCTGAGGCGAGCGCTGCTTCCAGTGCCGCACGCGTTGCAAAGCGCATCATGATCACGAGTTCCAGATGCGTGTCGGGCCTGTCACTCTCGACCTCTCGCAACAGGCGCACTTCTTGTGCATTCGGAAACTGCGCCCAAAGCCCGCGCAATGTTGTTTCGATATGGGCATCGAATGCCGCCTGCATGCCCGGCTTTACATGGCCTTGAAAGAACGCGCAGCGGATAAACATTGGCCATGTCCTTGACATTCGGGTGACGGAAAACTTTTGTTGCCTTGCATGCTATGGTATCGTTATCATAAGATCAAGCCCAGCGTCATAATGCCATCGGAGAGCCAATGTTCACACGCAGTGCCGTTTTTCGTGGTCAGATCCATGCAGGAATGGAAGAGGCGTTTTTCGAGGCCGTGCGCGCCCGGCTCTTGCCAGCATGGCGGCAGATGCTGCATGCGCAAGATGTTCGGGTGTATCGCCCCTGCGCGGCGGAAGAGCCGCTTGCGGATGTGTTTCTGATACAGGAAATAGATTACCCGTCACAAGCGGCCATCGCAGAGGCGTTGGCCTCAGAGCGCAGACAAGCGGCTGTCGATGCCTTGGCCTCGGTGCGGCACATGTATGATGGCAGCCATTCCCACATCATCTCAGAGCGTCTGTGACAGCGCAGCCCAAAAGCACACCCACAGCGGTGGCACAAACCATACCCAGAGTTTAAAATTCAGCGTGGCGACACTACGGTCGTTTATAATCGCGGGGGTTCTGGACATGTTGAACCGCGTCAAATTGAGGACTCGCGTATCAGCAGTTGTGGCAAAATGTGACGCCGCACCGGCATGTCATCGGCTTTTTCATCCAGCAGATCACAAAGCAACTCTGCCGCAAAGGCTCCGATCTGGCGGGGCAATGGATCGATCGTGGTGATGGACGGAACGCAGATCGCGCCCACCTCGTAATTGCCAAAACCTGCAATCGATATTTGCCCCGGCACATCGATCCCGCGCCGCTGGCACGCGCTGAGCGCGCCAAAGGCGGAAAGATCCGACACGCAAATAACAGCTTCAGTATCCGGGGCGCTGTCCAACAGCCGATGCATCGCCTCGGCCCCTTCGCGCATCGAAATCGGGGGCGGGCCTGCCGCGATCAGGCGGGTGGCCTCCAGTCGGTGGCGTTGCATCGCAGCCACGAACCCCCGCCGCCTGTCCAGCCCACGGGTATCGCGATCCGCATCCCCCCCAATAAAGGCAATCCGTGTCAGGCCCTTGCGAACGAAATGATCCACCATCGCCTGAACGGCATCCGCATTCGAAAACCCGACCACATGGCCTAACGGTGTTTCGGGCAAATCCCATGTTTCGATCACAGGCACTGCCGCGCTTAGCAGCAGATGGCGGGTGCGCGGCGTATGCCGCCCGCCCGTCACAATAACCGCCTGAGGTTTATGGCGCAAAAGTTGCGCGACGAGGCGTTCTTCCTCGTGAATGTCGTAATTGGTATAGCCCAGCAGAATTTGCAATCCACGCGCCTGCAAACCTTCGTTCAAAGCCCCCACAGTATCAGCGAAATTGGCGTTGTTCAGGGACGGGATCGTAACCGCGACGAAATCTGTCTTTTGCGAACGCAGGTTCGAGGCCGTGCTGTCAAACACATAGCCCAGATGTTCAGCCGCTTCCAGAATGCGCGCGCGCGTCTGATCATTGACCCGAGCACCCGGTTTGAACGCGCGGCTGACAGTCATGGGGGAAACGCCCGCAACGCGGGCGACATCGGTCATGGTCGGGGCTTTGCGCAAACTGGGCATGCTATTTCCTAAGCCCCGATCACAAAAAAATCCAGATGTCTATGTGTCTCCCTGCGCGGGGAATTTGCGCCCGGCGCCTGAAAAATATTCCATCACAGCGGCCTGATCTTCGCCCCCCAACCCTGCCGCAGTCAGCATGCGGTGGATCTCGGCACAAATAGCGGTCAACGGCAACGAAGTGTTGCCAAGCCGTGCGACATCAAGCGCGCCGTTCAGATCCTTGACCATATTGTCAATGCGCCCCGTCCGGCGGTAATCGCGCGCGGAAAAGCGCGGCATGTATTCCTGCAACAGCGCGGAATCTGCCCGCCCGCCACGCAACGCTTGCGGAATGCGGGTTGCATCGACGCCGGCCGCCTCGGCCAGCGCGGTCGCTTCGGCAACAGCCAGAAAACCCAGCCCGCACAGTACCTGATTGATCAATTTGGTGGTCTGGCCCGCACCCGCAGGCCCCATATGGGTCTGGTTAGAGGCCACCCCTGCAAGCAATTCCTGAGCCTTGGCGACATCTGCCTCTGCTCCGCCCTGCATCAGGGTCAGATCACCTGTTGCAACTTTGGGAATCCCGCCCGACAGAGGGCTATCAACCCAGCCAATACCAAGCGCCCCGGCCCGTCTGGCAAAATCCTGTGTCGCAGCCGGTTCGATCGAGGACATATCAATAATCAGCATCCCCGGCGCCGCCCCTTCGGCCACCCCACCTGCCCCAAAAACGGCAGCTTCCACAATGCGCGGGCTATTGAGGCTCAGGATCACGGCCACTGCACCGCGCGCGGCCTCAGCCGCACTGCTGGCAGCGATAGCCCCACGGGCAACCAATGCGCCCAGCTTCTCAGAATCCAGATCAAAGGCGGTAAGTACTGTGCCGGTTTCCACCAACCTTGTGCCAATCGCGCCCCCCATGGCGCCCGCACCGATCAGGGCAAGTTTGTGTGTCATGCCACTGCCCCTTTATAATGACGCCGTAATTCCACCATCCACAAACAGGGTATGGCCGTTCACAAAACTTGCTGCATCCGAAGCAAGAAAGATGCAAGCTCCCTGCAATTCTTCCACCTTGCCCCAACGCCCGGCAGGTGTGCGCTTTTCCAGCCAGCGCGAGAATTCTGGGTCAGCCACAAGCGCCGCATTCAGCGGTGTGTCGAAATAGCCCGGCGCAATGGCATTGCAGTTCAAACCATATTGCGCCCAATCAGTGGCCATGCCCTTGGTCAGATTGGCAACCGCGCCCTTGGTGGCGGTATAGGGTGCGATACCGGGCCGGGCGAGCAAAGTCTGAACACTGGCGATATTTATGATCTTTCCTGCCCCGCGTGCGATCATGTGGCGTGCAACGGCCTGACCAACATGGAACACGCTGGCAATATTGGTTTGCAACAGCTTCTCAAACATCTCGGCGGGGAAATCCTGCAAGGGCGTGCGGTGCTGCATCCCGGCATTGTTGACAAGAATATCAATCGGGCCATGCGCGGCCTCGAATCCGTCAATCGCGGCGCGCACGGCCTGATGATCCGTCACATCAAAAGCAAGTGTCTGCGCGCCTGTGATCCGCGCTGCCGCCGCTTCCAGCCGCGCGGCATCACGCCCATTGAGCACGATTTGCGCCCCTGCCGCCGCCAGCCCCTGCGCCAAGGCCATGCCAATGCCCTGCGACGATCCGGTAACAAGCGCGCGTTTTCCTGACAGGTTGAAAAGCGTCGTATTCATATGCGCCTCCGTTCAGTTTGGCCGCCTGTTTTTCGCTGGACAAAGCAAGCTATGCTTGTTTATGTTATCGTTATCACAAAACGTCAACACCAAAGTGACGATCGTTCGGGCGACAGGTGGAGCGCATGACAAAACCGCAGATTCTGCAA
>JAIUNA010000260.1 GCA_022565265.1 Roseinatronobacter sp.
GGCCTTTCTGGAAGGGGCAGGCAGCCCGCTGCGCCATAGCGATTTTCTGGGCTTTGACGCGCAGGTAACGCAGCCTTTGACCACCGAAATCAGCGCGGGCCAGTTGTGGAACATGATCCCGCCCACCCAAGGCGTGGCCTCGCTGATGATTTTGGGGCTTTATGACCGCTTGCGCGTGGCCAAGGCCGAAGGGTTTGACCATATCCATGGGCTGATAGAGGCCACGAAACTGGCCTTTATCCGGCGCAATGCGGAATTGGGCGATCCTGATCATATGGCCAGCAAGGCCCAAGACTGGCTGGAACCCGCCGCGCTGGATGCGCTGGCCACCCAGATAGACCAAGCGCGCGCCCGGCCATGGCCCGAAGTGGCAAAGCCGGGTGATACGATCTGGATGGGCACGGCAGATTCCGAGGGCTGCGTTGTCAGCTTTATTCAATCGGTGTTTTGGGAATTCGGCTCTGGCCTTGTCTGCCCGCAAACGGGTGTGTTTTTCCAGAACCGGGGCGCGGGGTTCAGCCTTGCGCCGGGGCCAAACCAGTTGCGCCCCCATGCGCGGCCCTTCCACACGCTTAACCCCGCGCTGGCAAAGCTGCGCGATGGGCGCATTCTGGCCTATGGCACAATGGGCGGCGAAGGCCAGCCCCAGACACAGGCCGCCGTTTTCAGCCGCTATGCGCTATATGGGCAGGATTTGCAGCAAGCCGTTACGGCCCCGCGCTGGCTGCTGGGCAAGACATGGGGCGATGCGACAACCAGCCTGAAACTGGAAAGCCGCTTTGCACCCGAACTGGTGCAAGCCCTGGCCGATGCGGGCCACGAGATAGAAATGATCGCGCCCTATAGCGATCTGGCAGGCCATGCAGGCGGTGTGGCGCTGTGGCCGGATGGGCGCATAGAAGTGGCCGCAGACCCGCGCGCAGATGGGGCGGCCTTGGGATTCTAGACGATGTTTGATCTGAGTTTGAGTGACATCATCCCGCTTGTCGCGGGCCTGATGGCCACGGGCGCTGTTGCGGGGGTGCTGTCTGGCCTGCTGGGCGTGGGCGGCGGTATTGTGATTGTGCCTGTGCTGTTTTGGGTTTTTGCCGCGCTGGGCATGCCTGCGGCGCTGGGCATGAAAATCGCTGTGGCCTCGTCCTTGCTGGCGGTGGCGATTACGGCCTATTCCTCTGCCCGCGCGCATCATGCGCGGGGCGCGGTGGATATGGCCATTTTGCGGCTTTGGGCGACGTTCATGGCGGCGGGCGCGCTGGCAGGCGGGGCGCTGGCGGGCTATGTATCGGGCCGCGCATTGTTGGCATTGTTCGGGATTGTGGCGCTTTTGGTGGCGTGGAACATGGCGCGGCCCCAAACCCGCATTCTGGCCCCCGCCCTGCCCACGGCGCGGGGTGTACAGCCTGCGATGGCGGCGAGTGTGGGGGTGGTGTCTGCCATGATGGGTGTTGGCTCTGGCACGCTGGGCGTGCCGCTGATGACAGCCTATAGCGTGCCTGTGCGCCGCGCCGTGGGCACAGCCGCCGCTTTGGGGCTGGTGATCGGGCTGCCGGCGGCGCTGGCGATGATCGTGGCGGGTTTGGGCGTGCAGGGGCGGCCCCCGGCATCGCTGGGCTATGTCAATCTGGTTGCGGTGGCGCTGATTGTGCCTTTGTCTGTGGCCTGTGCGCCCTTGGGCGCAAAGCTGGCCCATGCGTTGGAGCCTATCTGGATAAAGCGCGCCTTTGCGGTGTTTTTATGCCTGACATCGGTAAGGATGCTGCTATCGGCCCTGGGGTAAAGCGGCCGAAAAGCTTTAGCCCCGCCCCCGGCCCGTCTTGGCCATAGGGCGCAGGTTTGCGCCCCCCTCATCGGGCCAATGCAGCAACATCGCCTTGGCCGCGCTTGTCAGATGGCGGCGCAAGGCTTTGTCTGCCGCAGCGCCATTGCGCTGCATCACGGCCTCGACAATGCGGGTATGTTCCTGATGGGAACGCGCAATGCGCGTTTCATCGGCCAATTGCCTGCGCCGGAAGGGCGCGAGTTTCAGGCGCAGCGCCTCTGCCATGGCCTGAAATTCGCCATTGCGCGCGCCTGTATAGATAAGCTGGTGAAATTCGGTATTGGCGGCTTCATATGTCGTGATATCCGGCGCGCCGATAATCCGGCCCATATCTTCATGCAGCGATTCCAGCCGCGCGCGTTCTTCCATGCGCATGCGTTCGGCAGCAAAGCGCCCACATAGCGCCTCTATCTCGCCCATGGCCTCGAACAATTCGCTAATCCGCTCGCGCGTAATTTCGCTGACAACTGTTCCCCGAAACGGCATGCGCGTGACCAAAGAGCGCGCGACCAGCACTTGCAGCGCTTCCCGTACAGGGGTGCGCGACACGTCGTAGCGTTCGGCAACCGAGGTTTCATCCAGCCGCGTGCCAGCAGGCAATTCGCCCGAAATGATCGCCGCTTCCAACTTCAGAGCGATTGTCTGGCCCAGAATGTCGCGCTGTCGAGCTGACATTTTCGGCCTCCTGCTTGAAAAACGCCACAAAAACCGGGGCAAACCCCCCACGCCCCCATATGAGCGCGCGGCCCCAACCCCGTCAATGCAATTTTGCCGCAGCGCCCAAGCTTGGCCAGTGCTGCCCAATCTGGCGTCAGATTACGGGCGCGCCCACAATGCCCACAGGCCCCAAGGCCCCGGTTTGCGCGCGCTGCATCAGCAGATGGTCAAGGATGACGCAGGCCATCATTGCCTCGGCCACCGGCACGGCACGAATGCCCACACAGGGATCCTGGCGGCCCTTTGTCACCACTTCTGTGGGTGTGCCATCGCGCAAGACAGAGGCGCGCGGCGTGTGGATGGAGGATGTGGGTTTCACGGCGAAACGGACAATCACATCCTGCCCCGTGGAAATTCCGCCCAGAATGCCCCCCGCCTTGTTGGAGCGGTAGCGCGGCCCGGTATCGCCCATCTCTATCTCATCGGCGTTTTCCACACCTGTCAGCGTGGCCGCTTCCATGCCTGCGCCAATCTCTACGCCTTTCACCGCATTGATGGACATCATCGCGGCGGCCAGATCGGTATCGAGTTTCGCATAGATCGGCGCGCCAATTCCGGCAGGCACGCCCTGCGCCACCACTTCAATCATGGCACCCACCGAATTGCCATCCTTGCGGATGGCATCCAGCGCCTTGGCCCAATCTGTGGCGGCTTGGGCATCGGGAACCCAGAAATCATTGCGCGCCACCTCTTCCAGATCAAAGCGCGCACGGTCTATCTGGTGCGGCCCCATCTGCACCATATAGCCGGTTATCGCCACATCCGGCACAAGTGCGGCCAGCGCGGCCCGCGCCACACCCCCTGCCGCCACCCGCGCTGCCGTTTCGCGCGCAGAGGAACGCCCGCCGCCGCGCGGATCGCGCAACCCGTATTTCTGGAAATAGGTGATATCGGCATGGCCGGGGCGGAATGTATCCAGAATATTGCCGTAATCCTTGGAACGCTGATCCACATTGCGGATCATAAGCTGAATCGGCGTGCCTGTGGTGCGCCCCTCATACACGCCCGACAGGATTTCCACCTCATCGGGTTCGCGGCGCTGGGTGGTGTGGCGGCTTTGGCCCGGCTTGCGCTTGTCCAGCCAGTGCTGGATCATCGCGGCGTCCAACGCTATTCCCGGCGGGCAGCCATCCACCGTGGCCCCCAAGGCAGGGCCGTGGCTTTCGCCCCATGTCGTGACACGGAACAGATGGCCGAAGGTGTTATAGCTCATTGGCGAAACTTATCCCTTGGTTGCACGCAAGGGAATTACAGTGCTTTGCGAATGATTGGAATAGGTGTTCCAGGTGGGCATATATTCTTCAGATTGATTACCCCACACCGTCCAGCCTGCACGCGGGCCACGCGCAAAAAGCTCCAAACGGTTGCCAAAGCTGCACCGCTCAATCAGATCATATTGCTCATCTGGCTTACGGCTATGCTCGCGCTTCTGGGTAACAAGGATGTTCTCCTGACTGCGCCCCGGAGCCAAGGTTCTGGCATTTTTTCCACGCACACCAAATAAAAGAATTTCCGTCACATTACGGAAATAGAACCCCACACCACGCCGATCCGGGCCACCATCCTTACGCACTTTGTACCAGACAAGATTGCTTTTATACTGAAAACCCCAATGCTCCAAAACCTTCAAACCTTCCGGCAAAAGTGCGTTAGGAACCCAAAGATACAGATGTGCTGGATCTGCCGCCAGCGCCTTGACCGGCATATCGCAAATCTCGTCAAGCGACAGGGTCGGATAGCGTGCCAAGCGCTTATGCTCAGGTGCCATCTTGCCAGTACGGTTTTGGAACTGCCATGGAGGGTCGGCAAGGATCGTTTGAAACTTTTGGCCGCGAAGGGCATCCAGCAAATCATCGCCCGCGCTTTTCATTCCACATCCTCCAGATACAGGTTTGCTCTTATGCCAAAGACCAGCAAAGGGCCTCCCCCCCCCAACCCCCCCTCGAAGTGTGGGCAAAGTGTTACCAAATGGGGAAAGGAGGACCCGGAAAGGGGAACACGCACCAACTGATTAAAAATACC
>JAIUNA010000261.1 GCA_022565265.1 Roseinatronobacter sp.
CTGTCAATTCCTGTGGCGCGGCCCTGTTTCTGGCTCTCCGGGCGGCAGGTGTGCGCCCCGGCGATCCCGTTCGGATGAATGCCTTTACGCTTGGCCCTGTGCCCGGCGCGCTGGATCATGTGGGCGCGCGCCCGGTGCTGGTGGAAATCACGCCCGATCTGACGATTGATCTGGACGATCTGCGCGCCAAGGCCAAGGCCAGTGGCGCGCGCGTGCTGATGCTCTCGCATATGCGCGGGCATTTGTGCGATCTGCGCGCGCTGGTGGCGCTATGTTGCGACTTGGGCGTCAGCGTGATCGAGGATTGCGCGCATACTCTGGGCGCGTCTTGGGATGGGCAGCAGGCGGGCACATTTGGGCTGGCGGGGTGTTTCAGCTTTCAATCGGGCAAGCATGTGAACACGGGCGAGGGCGGGGTTCTGGTTACAGATGATCCCGATATCGCCGCGCAAGCAATCCTGCATTCTGGCAGTTATATGCTTTATGGGCAAAATGGCACTGTGCCCCCGGCAGAGGTGATGGAACGCTGGCGCGGGCGCTGCGGGAATTATTCTCTGCGCATGTCGGAACTGGTGGCCGCCCTTGCGCTGCCGCAACTGCCCCTGCTTGGCGAACGTGTGGCGGATTGGAACGCAAGCCACGACCATATCGCCGCGCGGCTGGCGCAGGCCGATGGGTTTGTTTTGCCGCACCGCCCCAAGGCCGAGAGCTATGCCCAAAGCTCGCTTCAATTTCGTTTGCCGGGCTGGCCTTTGGAACAGATGCGGGCCTTTGTGCAGGCGGCGCGGGCGGCGGGGGTTTGGGTCAAGTGGTTTGGTTCAGAATTGCCCGAAGGCTACAGTTCCAACCCCGCGCAATGGCATGGCGCACATGCGGAAGAAGTCCCGCTTGCCTGCCAGCTACAGGCCACGCTTTGTGACATTCGCTTGCCGCTAGGCCTTGGCCATGAAGAGTGTGACGCGATTGCAGATACGCTGATTGCCACGGCCAGCGCTACCAGAAAGGCCTTACATGCCCCGGCTTGATACACTCTTTGATCTGACAGGCCGCAGCGCATTGGTGACGGGCGGCAATTCGGGCATTGGCCTTGCGATGGCGCGCGCCTTGGGGCTGCAAGGGGCAAGCCTGCATCTGGCCGCGCGGGACAGTGCGAAATTGCAAGCGGCCTGCGATGATCTGGCACGCGATGGCATTACCGCACAGGCCCATCCCACCGATCTGGCCGATCCTGCCGGGCTGGAGGCTTTGGCGCAGGCCACGGGCGGGGTGGATATTGTGGTGAATGCCGCAGGGGTAAACCTGCGCCAGCCTTACGCCCAAGTCACGCCAGAGGCGTTTGATCTGCATATGGCGCTGCATCTGCGCGCGCCGTTTTTGCTGGTGCAGCATCTTGCCCCGCATATGATCGCGCAGGGCTGGGGGCGGGTGCTGAATCTCGCCTCGCTGCAATCGCAGCGCGCGTTTGCCAATTCTGCCCCCTACGGCGCGGCCAAAGGTGGGGTGGTGCAACTGACCCGCGCCATGGCGCAGGAATTTTCCGCCCATGGGATAACCTGCAACGCCATTGCGCCGGGGTTTTTCCCCACACCCCTGACAGCGCCTGTTTTTAACGACAAGGCCCTTGCCGCCGCCAATGCCGCGCGTACAGCCATTGGGCGCAACGGGGCGTTGGAGGATCTTTACGGCGCGACTGTCTTTCTGTGTTCGGATGCCGCCGCCTATGTCACAGGCCAGACGCTATATGTCGATGGCGGGTTTACTGCAAAATAAGGAATACCCATGCGCGCGCTTGTCTATACTGGCCGGAACAAGATGATCGTCAGCGAACAGCCCAAGCCCCAGCCTGCGGCGGGAGAGGTGTTGGTAGCAGTTCATGCCGTGGGGATTTGTGGCTCTGACATGCATGCCTATCATGGCTATGATGATCGCCGCCCCCCGCCTTTGGTTCTGGGGCATGAAGCGGCGGGGCTGGTCGCCTCTGGCCCGCGCATGGGCGCGGCAGTTGCCATCAATCCGCTGGTGGTTGATCCCGATTGCCCGGTTGTGCGCGCGGGGCGGCCGCATCTGTCGCCCACACGCGCCATCATCTCCATGCCGCCGCGTCCGGGGGCATTTGCCGAATATGTAACCATTCCAGAGCGCAACATCCTGCCCGTGCCTTCTGGCCTAAGCCTAAGCCATGCCGCGCTGAGCGAGCCTGTAGCGGTATCCTGGCACGCAATGCGCATCGGGCTGGAGCGGTTGAACATGCAAAATCCGCGTGTGCTGGTGCAAGGGGGCGGCGCGATTGGTGTGGCGGCAGCGCTGGTGGCGCGGCTGATGGGGGCGGCGCGGATTGATCTGGCCGAACCTCATGCAGGGCGGCGCGCGATGGTCGCGCAAGAGCCGGGGATCGCGGCCTATGATCCCACAACAGAAGATCCCGGCGACAGTGCCTATGATCTGATCATAGATGCCGTGGGCGCTGTGGCGACGCGGCAGGCCGCATCACGGCTGATACGGCCCGGCGGGGTGATCGTGCATGTGGGGCTTTTGCCGGGGCAGGAGGGCTATGATATCCGCCGTATCACATTACAGGAAATCACGGTTACAGGCAGCTATTGCTACACGCCCGAAGATTTCGCCGCCGCTTTGGCAGCCTTGGGGGCGGGCCAGTTGGGCGCTTTGGCATGGGTTGAAATGCGCCCGCTTTTCACTGGCCCCCAAGCCTTTGCCGATCTGGATGCAGGGCGGGTGAATGCTGCAAAGATCGTGCTGGAAGTGGATCACACTTCGGCCTGATAATGCAGATGGGCGGAATTGACCCAGGAATGGCGCAATTCCAGTGGTGCATCTGAATAATCCAGCGCGACCCGCCGGATATGTAAAACTGGCGCGCCTATGGGCAGGCCCAGTTCCTGCGCGCAGGCCCCTTCGGCGCACGCGGCGTTCACTTGCTCGCGCGCGCGGTGTACGGTGGCGGAGAAATCCGTCTGATACAGTTGATACAGCGTATTGGGCAGCGCTTGTGGGCGGGTTTCCAGCGCGCCAAAACGCGCAGCGTCCAGCAAGATATGCTCATAGATGATAGGCGTGCCATCGCCTTCGCGTATGCGGGTGATGCAAATCACATCTGCGTCGGTTCCCAATCCCAGTGCAGCCGCCTCTGCCGCGCTGGCCGCGCGGCGCGCGCGCGCCAGAACGCGGCTTTCGGGGCGCAAGGTGGTTCCATCAGCGCGGCGCAGGTTGAAAAAGCGAAACAGAACCGCATCGCTGTCATGGCTGGCAACCACAGTGCCCTTGCCTTGGCGGCGCACCACCACCCCTTCGGCGGCCATATCAAGCAAAGCCTTGCGCAGCGTGCCGACAGCTACGCCGTAATCTTCGGCCAGTCGGGTTTCTGGTGGTAGATATGTGCCGGGAGACCATTCCCCCGCCTCGATCCGTGCCATCATCAGATCGCGCAACTGGCGGTGCAAGGGCTGTGCGACAGGGCGCAAGGGCTGCGAGATTTCGGTCATCATCAGGCTTTCTGTCTGGGCTTGCCGGAACGGGCATTGACATAGCTATAACATATAAACTATACAGTTTTCAACATGGCACTTACAGGAATCTCAGCATGAGCACCGTCCCGCTCTCCGTCAATGCAGCCCGCGCGCTTGTGCAGGATGTGTTTTGCCGGTGTGGTATGCCAGAGGCGCTGGCCGCGCCCGCAGCCGCAGCGCTTGTACTGGCAGAGCAAGAAGGCCTGCCTTCGCATGGTTTGGCGCGGGTTCCGTTTTATGCCGCGCAAATGCTGGTCGGCAAGGTTGTGGCCGATGCGGCACCTCGTGTGGTGCGGGACGGTGCTGTTATTGGGGTAGATGCTGGCTATGGCCTTGCCTTCGCCGCGATAGAGGCAGGGGCGCAGGCGGCGCGCGATGTTGTGCGTGACCTTGGTGTGGCTGTGGTAAGTATCACACATTCGCACCATTTTGGTGTGGCAGGGCAGGCGGTAGAGCCATTCGCGCGCCAAGGGCTGATTGCGCTTGCACTGGCCAATGCGCCTGCCGCCATGGCCCCTTGGGGCGGCAATCGCGCGCTATATGGCACAAACCCCATTGCCTTTGCCGCGCCGCGTGAAACGGGCGATCCGTTGCTGATTGATCTTTCGCTTAGCCATGTGGCGCGGGGCAAGGTGATGCTGGCGCAAAAATCGGGCCAGCCCATCCCGGAAGGTTGGGCGCTGGATGCGGCGGGCCACCCCACCACGGATGCCGATGCCGCCATGGCGGGCACGATGCTGCCCTCTGGCGGGGCCAAGGGGGCGGCACTGGCGCTGACGGTCGAATTGCTGACAGCCGGGCTGGCGGGGGGCAATTTCGCCTATCAGGCAAGCTCGCTTTTTGATGACAAAGGCCCTGCACCCGATTTGGCGCATTTCATTCTTGTGCTTGATCCTGCGCGCTTTGCGCCGGGGTTTACCGATCGCGCCGAGGAGATGTTCGCAGCGATAGAGGCGCAAGAGGGCGCGCGCCTGCCCGGCGCACGGCGCATGGCCGA
>JAIUNA010000262.1 GCA_022565265.1 Roseinatronobacter sp.
ATGCCGGATAATACCCTATTGCTGCGAATTGGTGCGGCGCAGGTGGGCCACGCTTTACAGCTTGGCGAAAATCATCTTGCCCTGTCACATCTTGCGCCCAACCAGCCCGCCCGGATTATTTTGAAAACAGAGCATTAGCGCGCGACAGGATATAGCCGATGAGTGCCCAGACCGACAGCCGCAACCCGCAGACCGAGATTGAAGGGGGCATGATCCCGTCCAATATGCGCTCTGCCGATGCCTATCAGCCACGCCCCGTTTTGTGGTTGATTACCGCTGTGGCGGTCAGCTTGTCGCTGTTTCAGCTCTATACTGCCGGGATCAAACCCTTGGGCCTGTTCTATCAGCGCCCCGCCCATCTGGCATTCGTGCTTGTGCTGGCCTTTCTGATTTTCCCTGTCTTTGTCCAAACCCGCCCGCGCGGGGTGCTGGGCTGGATCATAGATTCCATCTGTCTGGCTGCGGGGTTTTTCTCCGGGTTTTACATTATCTGGAATCTGGATGCGATCATCGCCCGCGCGGGCTGGTGGACGCCGATGGATATTACCGGGGGCATTATCTGCACCCTTGCCGTGCTGGAAGCCAGCCGCCGCGCTGTGGGCTTGGGCATGACGATCATTGGCGCGGTTGCCATTGCCTATGCGCTGGCCGGGCCGCGCGGCGCGCTGCCGGGGCTTGGCGACTGGATGCCGGGGGTGCTGAGCCATCGCGGCGCGAATACGGATCGGCTGGTGGGCCAGCTTTATCTTGGGCAAGAGGGCATTTTCGGCCTGCCCCTGGGGGTGGCGGCCACATTCGTGTTCATGTTCGTGCTGTTCGGCGCGTTCTTGGAAAAGACAGGCGCGGGCAAGTTTTTCATCGATCTGGCCTTTGCCGCGACAGGGCGCAAACCCGGCGGGCCTGCGAAAGCCGCGGTTATCGCCAGTGCGGGGATGGGGTCTATCTCTGGCTCTGCGATTGCCAATGTGGTCACAACCGGGGCTTTCACTATCCCCTTGATGAAAAGGCTGGGCTACAAGCCCGCGCAGGCTGGCGGGATTGAGGCGGCAGCATCAACCGGGGGGCAGATCACGCCGCCTCTGATGGGGGCAGGGGCCTTCTTGATTTCGGAATATACCCGTGTTCCGTATATCGAGATTGTCATGGTCTCGATCTTTCCGGCCATTCTCTATCTGGGCACGGTTTATCTGTTTGTTCATCTGGTGGCGATGAAACAGGGCATGCGCGGCATGTCTGCCGCTGAATTGCCGCTTGTGCGGCAGGTGCTGAAAGCAGGCTGGCAATTCATCGTGCCGCTGGTGCTGCTGGTGTGGCTTTTGGTCAATAATATCTCGCCCATGCGGGTGGGGTTCTGGGCGATTATTTCGGTGATCGGGGTTGCGGGGCTGCGCGGGGCTTGGGTTCTGGTGATGGATGGGCCACTCACAGGGGCACGGGTCTGGGCCTCTGTCATGCGCGGTGTGCGGATGGTGTTTGAATCGCTCGAACTGGGCGCGCGCAATGCGGTGTCTGTGTCCATCGCCTGCGCGGTGGCGGGGATCATCGTTGGCGTGGTGGGCCTGACAGGGCTGGGGCTGAAATTCTCCTCCATGATGATCTCGCTGTCGGGCGGCAATATCGTGATTGCGCTGGGGCTGGTGCTGATCGCCTCGCTTGTGCTGGGGCTGGGGCTGCCGGTGACAGCAAGCTATATCGTGCTGATCGTGCTGGTGGGGCCTGCACTGCATAATGAATTCGGCATCCCGCTTCTGATCGCGCATCTGGTGGTGTTCTGGTATTCCCAGGATAGCAATGTCACCCCCCCTGTGGCGCTTGCAGGCTTTGCAGGCGCGGCGGTGGCAGGCGCAAAACCCATGGAAACCAGCATGCAGGCGTGGAAATACGCCAAGGGCCTGTATCTGATCCCGCTGTTTATGGTGTTCAACCCCGAAATCATCTATGGCGGGCCGATGCCTGTGGTGCTCTGGACAGGGGCCACCGCCATTCTGGGGCTTGCAGCCTTCGCGAGCGCAATTGAAGGGTGGTTATTTACCCGAATGGATAACCTGTCGCGCGTGGTAGTACTGCCTGCCATTGTCGGGCTGTTCTGGCCGGATTTCTGGGTAGAGGCCCTTGGCGCGGCCGTGATAGCGGGGGTCTTTGCCCTCAATTGGCTGGCGGCACGCCGGGCCGGGCCACGCCCGGCGTGATCGTGCTCAGATAGAAACGCGCTGCAAAATCGCCTCGCGGGTGACATTGCTGGCGGGTTCCGCCAGCACCACTTCACCGCGATTGAGCACGCAAAACTCGTCGGCCAGTTGATAGGCGAAATCGAAATATTGCTCGACCAGCACAATCGCAATCTGGCCCTCGCTGCGCAACAATTCGATCACCTTGCCAATCTGTGTGATGATATTGGGCTGGATGCCCTCTGTCGGCTCATCCAGCAACAAGACTTTGGGTTGGGCAATCAGGGCGCGGGCAATGGCAAGCTGCTGTTGCTGCCCGCCGGAAAGATCGCCGCCCCGGCGGTGTTTCATCTGCTCCAGCACCGGGAAAAGCTCGTATATCCGGGGCGGGATACGGTGTTCAGATCGGGGCAGGCAGGCATAGCCGGTTTGCAGGTTTTCCGTCACTGTCAGCAAGGGGAAAATCTCGCGCCCTTGGGGCACATAGGCAATGCCCGCGCGTGCGGCTGCCGCTGCGCTGGGGTGATCGAGAGCCTTGCCATCCAGACTGATCGTGCCGCCCGAATAGGGGTGACGCCCGGCAATGGCGCGCAAAAGGCTGGTCTTGCCCACGCCATTCGTGCCCATCACGGCTGTCACCGCACCGGGGCGCGCTGTCAGTGACACCCCCCACAGGATTTGTGACGCCCCGTAATGCAGGGTCAGATTCTCAACTTTCAGCATGCTCTAGCGCCCCAGATAGACATCAATCACCTGTTGGTTCTTGGTCACATGATCCAGACTGCCTTCGGCCAGAACCGCGCCCTCATGCAGCACTGTCACCCGGCAGTCCAGCCTGCGGATAAATTCCATATCATGCTCAATCCCCATCACCGCGCGGGTTTTGGCCGCGCGTTTCAGAAGGTCGGTGGTATGTTCGCGCTCGGCAGGGGTCATGCCTGCGGCGGGTTCATCCACCAGCAAAAGGCGCGGGTCTTGCGCCAGAAGCATGCCGATTTCCAGCCATTGCTTCTGGCCGTGGCTAAGGGCGCCTGCGCGGTAATCCAGCCTGTCAGACAGACCCACTTCTTCGGCCAGTTCTTCAATGCGCGCCACATCCTGCGCGCCTGCTGTCCACATCAGCACCGAAAACGGCCCGCGACGGTTTTTCAGCGCCATGGCCAGATTGTCGCGCACGGATTGTTCTTCAAATACCGTAGGTTTCTGGAATTTCCGGCCAATGCCTGCCTTTGCAATCTGGCTTTCTGACAGTTTCAGCAGGTCTATCCCGCGCTCTCCCCACAGCACTTTGCCGCTATCGGGGCGGGTTTTGCCGGTGACAATATCCATGAACGTGGTCTTGCCTGCGCCATTCGGCCCGATTACCGCGCGCAATTCCGGCTCTCCAATCGCGATCGACAGATTGTTGATGGCGCGAAACCCGTCAAAGGTGACAGAAACGCCCGAAACTTCCAGAAGCGTGGCCATCAGCTTTTCCTCACCAGATAGTCAAACAGGCCGCCAATGCCTTTGGGGAAGAACAATGTGACCGCCACAAAGCCAAGCCCCAACAGCACCAGCCACCAATCTGTCCAGACAATGCGGTAAAACCCAAGGGCGATATTGGGCGCGCCGCCCCCTGTCAGCCAGCTGGAGAGAAGCGAGACCGAGGCTGCGCCAATCACCGCGCCATATAGCCGCCCACGCCCGCCAATCGCCACCCAGACGGCCAGATAAATGCTGGCAATGGGCGCAATCTCTGCGGGGTTTATGATGCCCGCTTGCGGGTAATACAGCGCGCCCGCAATGCCCGATATGATGGCGGTAATGGTAAAGACGAACAGCTTGTAGCCTTCGACATTATATCCCAGAAAGCGCACACGGGCCTCGTTGTCGCGTATGGCGCGGATCACAGAGCCAAATTTGCCCGACACAACCCAGACAAACAGCATATAGCCAAGCCCAAGCGCAAGCGCCGAGGCCCAGAAAAACCACACTGACAGCACCGATTGCGGCACATGCAGCGCGCCGGGGATATTTTGCAACCCCGACAATCCGTTATTGCCGCGCAGGCCCGTATCATTCTGGAACAGATACAGCGCCAAGGCCAGTGTCATGGCCTGTGTCAGGATCGACAGATATACCCCTGTCACGCGCGAGCGGAAGGCCAGCCAGCCGAAGACCAGCGCCAAAAGCCCCGGCACAAGCACCACCATAGACAGCTGAAAGGGCAAAGAGCCTGCAAATGTCCAGATCAGCGGCAATTCCGAACTGCCCACCACACCGAATATTTGTGCGGCCCCGCCTTCGGAAATCTCTGTGGGTGTTGGCGGGATCGTGCCGCGCCCAAGGCTGTCGCGG
>JAIUNA010000263.1 GCA_022565265.1 Roseinatronobacter sp.
GATAGCCGATCCCCAGCGAATATCTCAGATCACGGTCACACAGCGCCGGTTCCGAGAAATTGAGCGAGATATCGCGCGATCCGCGCACGGTGTTGAAACTCACCGCCACTTGCTGACCACGGCCAAGGAAATTCTGCTCGGAGAAAGAGATACCAAAGCCGATCCCCTGCGCCCGGCCATAGCTGACAGAAAAGCCCAGCGAACCCGTAGTTGTTTCTTCCACCTCGACATCGATGATGGCCTGATCCGACGCAGACCCTTGGCGCGGCTCGACAGAGACATCCGAGAAATAGCCCAGCGCACGAATACGCTCTGCGGCTTCGCGGATTTCGCGCGGGTTCAGCGGATCACCTTCAGCAGAGGTGAATTGACGGCGCACAACGCGGTCAAGCGTGGTGGTATTGCCCTGAATGTCAATGCGCTCCACAAAAATGCGCTCACCCCTGACAATGGCGAATTCCACATCAATGGTCTGATTGGTATTGTTGCGGGTAAAGCGCGGCTCGGCACGCACAAAGCGCAAGCCGCGCTGGGTGGCCAGCTCTTCCAGCCGCGCGATATTGTTTTCCAGCACCACAGGCGAATAGACAGTTCCCGGACGAATGTTCAATTCGCGCGCATATTCGTCAGCATCAACCCCCTCAACCTCACTCACCAGCGAGACAGCGCCAAAGCGGTATTGCTGCCCCTCGCGCAGGTTGAATGTCAGGAAAAACCCATCCCGCTCGCGCGAGATTTCGGAATTCACCGACAGAACCTCGAAATCGATATAGCCGCGCGCCCGGTAGAAATCTGTCAGAAGCTGGCGATCAAAGGCAATGCGCTCTGCCACGAATGTATCGCGCTGCACCAGCCAGCGGAAAACCCCCGCCTGCTTGGTGTTCACAACCTGCCGCAAGCGGTAGCTGGAAAAGGCACGGTTGCCGACAAAGGACAAACGTTCAATTTCCACAACATCGCCTTCGCGGATTTCAAAGGCCAGATCCACGCGGTTATTGCCCCGCGGGATGATGCGCGGCGTAATTTCAGCCGCGCTGCGGCCACGCTGGGCATACAGCTCTGCAATCGCGCGCGTGTCGGCCTCCACCTGCGCCGGAGAGAGCACACGGCCAGCGCGCGTTTGCACCACCGGCGATAACGCATCATCATTGACGCGGCGATTGCCCTCAAAATTCACAATCCCGATCACCGGATATTCGCGAACACGAATGACAAGGCGATTGCCTTGCGGGATGAAATCCACAGCCTCGAACAGGCCAGATGCGGCGATATTGGCATAGGCGGCATTCACCGCCCCCGCACTCACCTCTTGCCCGCGCGCAAATCCGGCCAGCCCGAACAATGTCGAATCATCCACCAGAATATTGCCTTCAATCTCGATCGAGGTGAAGCGATAGGTCTGCGCTTCGGCTGGTGCAAGGAAGGCCCCGCTAGTCACTGCAAACAAACAGAAAATTGTTGCAGTTACAAAGCGCAGCCGACGTGCCACACCCCGTTTGCACGATGGCAGAATCGTGATCAATGCGTGCATGTCTGGCCCCGTATTACCGCTTTTTTATAGAGTCCTGACTATCGGGTCAGGGCCGCATTGTCAAAGCAATCGGCGCCAAGACTTTTGCATGCGGCCCCTTCCCAAAAGGGCAGGTTTATTCTCTTGCGTGCAGCGACAGGCGCGCGCAAGATCGCGGCCTTTGCAGGCCCGCTATCACCGGCATGTCAGATCATTGAACAGCGCAAAGGCAAACAGCGTCAAAACCATTGCCAGCCCGATCGTGATCAGAATTTGCATGGCCTTATCCCCTGCCGGGCGGCCCATTACCGCCTCATAGGCATGAAAAACCAGATGCCCCCCATCCAGTGGCGGAATCGGAAACAGGTTCAGAAAGCCAATCGCAACCGAAAGCACACCGATAAACCAGATAAACTCCACCAGCCCGTCATTGGCCTTCGCAACAGAGGCCTCGGCAATCCCGATAGGGCTGGACAGGTTGCAGGTGCTGATCTGGCCAAGGATCATGTAATACAACCCCTCGACAGAGGTGCGGATCACCCGCCAGACCTGCCCCGCCGCAATACCTGCCGCCTCCACCACACCGGGGCTGCGCATCCCATAGTCAAACACTGCGCCCGATGTCAGCCCAATCAGATAGCGCGTTTCAAACCCGCCTTCGGCCAGCGGCAAATCCGTGCTTTTGGGCACAAGCGTCAGCTCCAGCATCTGCCCCGCGCGCCAGACCTGCAATTCCAGCGCCGCGCCGCCAGAGGCCGCAACCATCTCGCGCAACTGCGTGAATGTGGCAATTTCCGTGCCATTTATGGCCGTGATCACATCCCCCGTCTGCATCTGCGCCGCCCGCGCGGCAGATTGCAGCGCCACCGATCCCGCAAGCGGCGGCTGGGGGTGCGGGCCTGACACCTCCAGCACGCGGCCCTCACGCTCTACAGTATAGCGCAATACCGATTGCGCGGGCATGTCCTCGGCGCTGCGCAGGAAATCCACCAATGTCTCGGTTGGTACCCCCTCAACGGCCAAAATCCGGTCGCCCCGCGCCAGTTCAAACGGCTGCGCGGGCAAGGGCGTGATCTCGCCCACCACAGGCTCATCAATCGCAACGCCTTCATGGATGATAAGCGCGGCAAAAACGGCAAAAGCAAAGATAAAATTGAAGCCAGGCCCCGCCGCAACAGTGGCCGCACGCGCCCAAAGTGGGGCGCCGTGCATGGTGCGCCGCCGCGCGGCCGCATCCATCTGCGCCATCGCTTCGCCATCCTTGCCAGAGGTGGCCCCGCTATCGCCAGCAAATTTCACATAGCCCCCCAAGGGCACAGCCGCCACCTGCCAGACCGTGCCGCGCTTGTCCGTGCCTTTAACCAGCACAGGGCCAAATCCGCTCGAGAAAACCTCGGCATGAATGCCAGACCAGCGCCCGACAATGTAATGCCCATATTCATGCACCGCCACGATGATGGACAGCACCACAACAAATGCGGCAATCGTATAGAAGAAATTCCCAAACCCCGGCAGCAACCCGATAAGATCCAAACCCATGTCCCCTTGTTTCAGGCGCGCGCAGGCGCTTAGCCCATCCGCGCAACCAGCGCTTGCGCGCGCTTGCGTGCCATGTGGTTCATGGCCTCCACAGTTTCAAGCGCCGTGACAGGGTCTTGCAGCCCACCATCGGACAAAAGACTGTCAACAGTGCGCTCTACCAGCTCTGCCATGCCCAGAAATCCGATCTGCCCGGCGATAAAAGCATCCAGCGCGATTTCCTTGGCCGCGTTGAAGGCCGCCCCCGCATGGCCGCGAATATCCATCACCTCGCGCGCAAGGCGCAGCGCGGGAAAGCGGTCTGGGTCTGGGGCCTCAAAACTCAGCGTGGCAATCTGCGCCAGATCCAGCCGCGCCACAGGCAATTCCGCCCGTTCGGGCCAGTTCAGCGCATAGCCGATGGCATGGCGCATATCCGGCGGCCCCATATGCGCCATCAGCGCCCCGTCGCGAAACCCCACCAGCGCATGAATAATCGATTGCGGGTGCACCACGGCCTCGATCTGGCTGGGTTCAAAGCCGAAATATTCGCGCGTCTCGATCAGTTCCAGCGCCTTGTTGAACAGGCTTGCGGAATCTATCGTAATCCGCTGGCCCATCGCCCAATTGGGGTGCGTCATGGCCTGCGCCAGCGTGGCTTGCGCCAGCCGCGCCTTGCTCCACTCCCGGAACGGCCCGCCAGAGGCCGTGATGATCACCCGCTCCACCTGCGCGATATCTTCGCCCGCAAGCGCCTGAAACACGGCAGAATGTTCGCTATCCACAGGCAGAATGCGCGCGCCATGGCGCGCGGCCTCGGCCATCAGCAACGGCCCCGCCGTCACAAGCGATTCCTTATTGGCCAGCGCCAGTGTTGCGCCTTGCGCCAATGCGCGAAACCCCGGCGCCAGCCCCGCTGCCCCCACAATCGCCGACATTACCCAATCTGCCGGGCGCGCGGCCGCATCGATCAGCGCGCCAGTTCCGGCGGCAACCTCTATCCCGCTGCCTGCCAGCGCCTCTTTCAGCGCGCCGTAACAGTCCTCATGCGCGGTAACGGCAATCTCGGCGCGCAGCGCGCGCGCCTGCGCGGCCAGCCGCGCCACATTGCGCCCCCCTGTCAGGGCCACCGCCTGAATATCCGCGCGCCGCGAGAGCAAATCAAACGTGCTCTCCCCGATAGAGCCTGTCGCGCCAAAAACTGAAACCCGCATGCCCTGCCCCCTTAGCCGATCAACACAGCGATCAGGCCAAGCTCGACCAGCACAAACACCATCAGCGCGGCCGCAATCATCGCATCAAACCTGTCCATCACCCCGCCATGGCCGGGAATCAGGTTGGAACTGTCCTTCACCCCCGCATGGCGCTTGATGGCACTTTCAGCAATATCGCCCGCCTGCCCCGCCATCGCCACCAGCAGAGCTACCAGCCCCCGCCCCGCGCCTGCGCCCCAAACCCCCAGGGCCCCCGCCCCCCTA
>JAIUNA010000264.1 GCA_022565265.1 Roseinatronobacter sp.
AAGCGCGCGATGTGAGGGGGGGGGGGGGCTTGCCCCCTCCCCCTCCTTTCACTTTCCTTGTGGTGCCTGCAACCAGCCCCAAATCCGTTGGGGCGTAAGCGGCATGTCCACATGCCGCACACCGCGCGCCCAAAGCGCATCCAGCGCGGCGTTCGACAGCGCGGCCAGCGCGCCCACTGTTCCCGCCTCGCCACAGCCTTTCATACCCAAAGGGTTGTTGCGCGATGGCACGGGTTCGGATGCAAAGCGGATGGTCGGGAAATCACTGGCGCGCGGCATGGCGTAATCCATGAAACTGCCAGATAAAAGCTGGCCATCGGCATCAAAAATCACCTCTTCCAGCACCGCTTGGCCATACCCCTGCGCCACGCCCCCATGCACCTGCCCTTGCGCCAGCGCGGGGTTCATCAGCGTGCCGAAATCATCGACAGCAAAGTAACGATCCAGATGCAAAGCGCCGGTCTCCGGGTCAATCTCGACCTCGCAAATATGCGCGCCATTGGGGTAGGATCGCCCGTCCAGCCGTATTTTACGGCTATGGCGCAACAGCCCCTCTTGGCCGCGCTGGCGGGCCAGGTCTGCGGCCTCTATCAGCGCAAAGCGGCGGTTCGTGCCGGGGGCTGCGAAAATGCCATCCTCAAAGGCAAATGGCCCTGCGCCTGTTTCCGCCTCCAGAAAGGCCGCGAAATCGGCCAGCATCTGATCCACCATCGCAATCGTGGCCGTGCTTTGCACGGTGACAGAGCGTGACCCCCCTGTGCCGCCCCCTTGTGCAATCAGATCGCTGTCGCCTTGGATGATGTCAATCTGCCCCTCTTCCAGCCCTGTCAGCGCGGCCAGATGGCGGGCATAGACAGTTTCATGCCCCTGCCCGTTGGATTGCGTGCCCACATAGAGGCGTGCGCGCCCGGTATCGGTAAATTCCAGCGTTGCAGTCTCATTCGCATCGCCCAAAATGGCCTCGATATAATAGGCCACGCCCAACCCGCGCAGCAAACCGCGCGCCGCACTGGCAGCCTTGCGCGCGCCATAACCCGCCACATCGGCCAATTCTTCCGCACGGGCCTGAACGCGGGCAAAATCGCCCACATCATAGCTTTCGCCTGCGGGCGTGGCATAGGGAAAGGCGGCTACAGGAATGAAATTGCGCGCCCGCAACGCAAAAGGCGACAGGCCCAATTCCCGCGCGGCCATATCCATCACACGCTCCAGCAGCGTGATCGCCTCTGGCCGCCCTGCCCCGCGATAGGCATCTACGGGCGTGGTGTTGGTATAAATCCCCTGCACCTGCAAATGCGCGGCAGGAATGTCATAAACCCCGGTAAACACCTTGGAGAAAAGCGCGGTCTGGATATTCTGGCCAAATTGCGAATTATACGCCCCCAGATTGAACCGAGAATTCACCCGGTAGCCCAAGATTCGGTTATCGGCATCAAAGGCCATCTCGGCCATGCTGGTCAGATCGCGCGCACCATTGTCAGAGGCGATGGATTCCCCCCTCTCTGCCACCCAAGCCGCCGCACAGCCCAAAGCGCGCGCCGCCGCCGCCAGTGCCACATGTTCGGGATAGACCATCACCTTCATGCCAAAGCCGCCGCCCACATCGGGGGTGCTGACATGCACCTGATCGGGATCAAGCCCCAAAAGCTGCGCCAATTCGCGCTTCATTGTCCACACGCCCTGCCCGTTGAACGCAAAATGCAGCCGCGCGCCATCCCATTGCGCAAAGGCCGCGCGCGGTTCCAACGCGGCCGCGGTCACGCGATTTTGCCGCACTGTCACGCGGGTAATGTGGGCCGCGCGCGCGAATGCGGCCTCTGTCGCCGCACGATCCCCCAAGGCCCAATCCAACGCGATATTATCAGGCGCTTGCGGGTGGATGGCAGGCCCACCCGGCGCAAGGCCAAGCGAGACGGGCAAATCCTCATATTCCAGCACAATCGCATCCAGCGCATCCAGCGCCTGCGCGCGGGTTTCGCCCAGTATAAGGGCCACAGGTTCGCCCACATGGCGCATGATCTCACGCGAAAGGGCAGGGCGGTGGGGGCTTGCGCCTTTGCCGCCGCGCTGATCTGGAAGCGTTATGCCCAGAACAGAGCCAGTAACCCCCGCCCCTTCCAACTCCGCCGCTGTCCAGATGGCGCGGATACCGGGCATTGCGCGGGCCTCATCCACCTCCAGCGCCGTGATGCGGGCATGGGCCACAGGGGCACGCAGAAACACGGCATGCAGCGCATCGTCCGGCAGGATATCGGCCAGATAGCGGCCCTGCCCTGTCAGAAAACGAAAATCCTCGCGGCGTGTGCCGCCTTGCGATGTGCCGAATGCGCGCATGTTCTTTCCCGTATTGCGAGAGACACAAGATAGCGGGAAAACGGGAAAGTTAAATGCCAATAGCCCATGTTTTGCGCATGCTGGCATTTCCTGCGGGGCGCGCCGGGCTATCTTCCTGCATGCCTTACCCAAATTATGGAACCCACGCCATGCCGCCAATGATTGCGCTTTGCCTTGCTGCTCTGCTGGGGTTTGGCAGCACCCCTGCCTTGGGGCAAGACCGCATGTTGCTGGACGATTTCGCCGCACCGGCGCAAGGCGACTGGCGATTTATTTCTGATACCGTGATGGGCGGTATTTCGCAGGGCGAGGCACGAATACTGCGCGAAGGCACGGCCACTTTCGCGCGCATGACGGGGCAGGTAAGCACTGCCAATAATGGCGGGTTCATCCAGATGCGGCTGGATTTACCCAATGCCGCCCCTGTGGGAACAGAAGGGGTGCGGCTGGTGATGCGCGGCAATAATGCGCGTTATTACATCCACCTGCGCACGGCGGGCACGGTTTTGCCGTGGCAATATTATCAGGCCGGGTTTGATTCACGCCAAAACTGGACGGAAATCCGCCTACCGCTAAGCAGTTTTCAGCCCTCAAGCGCAGTGTTGCGGCGGGTACCGCAGGCGGGAAGCCTGCGTTCGATTGCGGTTGTGGCCTTTGGGCGTGACCATCAGGCCGCAATCGACATTCTTGAAATCGGCTTTTACTGACGCGCAAACTCTTTCAGGCGGCCTGTAGTGACACACCTTGGGTGCGGTAGACCAACCAGTCTTGCAGCGCTTCCTGTGCTTCGGCCACAGTCAGATCATGGGTATTGGCCAGATACTCTATCAGCGCAGTCAAATTGCCCCGAAACCGCCGGATCGCTGCCGGATCAAGATGCGGAAAATCATAGCATAGCAAGGGGCCGATACGCGGCCATAGTGAAAAAGCAGTCGTCCAGGGCATGTGTTCCTCCCACATAAAGCCAATCGTCCCCCGGATAAGAATAATATACATCTGTTATCAAACTTTGACCCAGATCAAAAAAATCCCGAACTTTTGGTCTGAGAGTACAGACTTTCGTATGGGTTTTGTCGAGGAAGGGCAGCAAGCATCTGCCTCAGGGGCGCGCGGCTGGGCTGTCAGCGCCTTCGCGATTCGGGTTTTCCAGCTTGTGGCCTGCACACCACACCTCGCGCAGATGCAAGCCGGGCGACAGGAACACCAGATCGGCGCGCGCGCCCGGCACAATCCGGCCCCTGTCTGGCGCGGCAATCACATCGGCGGGGATTCGGCTGGCCATGGCCAGCGCGCGTGCAGGCGCAACCCCCAGCCCCACCAAATGGCGCAGCGATTGCGGCAGCGAGATATCTGCCCCGGCAAGCGTGCCATCCGCCAAGGTCAGACGCCCAGCTTGCGCGCCCCTCTCACGCCGGATCACGCGCCCGCCAAGCGAAAATTCGGCCAGCGTGCTGCCGGCCACGGCCATCGCATCGCTGACCAGAAACAGCCCATCAGGCGCTTTCATCTGCAAGGCAATCTGCAAGCATTCAGGCGCGACATGCACACCATCCGCAATGATGCCTGCGCGCAAATCTGTGCTCAGCGCCGCGCCCACCAGCCCCGGCGCGCGGGCTTGCAGCCCGCTCATGGCGTTGAACAGATGGGTGACCGCGCGCGCGCCTGCCGCATGGGCGGCACGGGCTTGCGCGCTGGTGCAATCCGTATGCCCAAGACTGACAATCACCCCGGCTTGCGCGAGCGCGCGTATCTGTTCCAGCCTTGCCGCTTCGGGTGCAAGCGTAACCATCAGCGCGGGCAATTCGCGCGCCGCGCGCAGCAATAGTGCCAGATCGGCCTCAGACATGGCCCGGATCAATGCGGGATCATGCGCGCCCTTGCGGGCTTGCGCCAAATGCGGCCCTTCCAGATGCAGCCCGGCAAAGCCCTGCACCCCGGCCCGCATAGCCGCAACGCCCGCAGCAATCACGCGCGCTGTGACATCGGGGTGATCCGTAATCAATGTGGGTAAAATGGCACAGGCCCCCAGTGCCATATGTGTGGCGCAGATATGGGCCAGTTGCGCCATATCGGTATCAGGCCCCACCAACAAGCCACCGCCGCCATTGACCTGCAAATCCACCAGCCCCGGCGCCAGAATACCCACCCAAAG
>JAIUNA010000265.1 GCA_022565265.1 Roseinatronobacter sp.
GCCCCCTGCATTGTGTTTATCGACGAGATTGACGCCGTGGGCCGGTCGAGCGGCGTGGGCTATGGCGGCGGCAATGACGAACGCGAACAGACGCTGATCCAGCTTCTGGTGGAAATGGACGGATTTGAAGCGAATGAAGGCATCATCATCGTCGCGGCCACAAATCGCCCAGATGTGCTTGACCCTGCCCTTCTGCGCCCCGGCCGGTTTGACCGTCAGGTGCAGGTGCCCAATCCCGACATCAAGGGCCGCGAGCGTATCTTGGGTGTGCATGCACGCAAGGTTCCGCTGGGGCCAAATGTGGATCTGCGCATCATCGCGCGGGGCACACCGGGCTTTTCGGGCGCTGATCTCGCCAATCTGGTCAATGAGGCCGCGCTGATGGCCGCACGCTCCAACCGCCGCTTCGTGACGATGGAAGATTTTGAAAGCGCCAAGGACAAGGTGATGATGGGGGCCGAGCGGCGCTCTATGGTCATGTCCGAAGATGAGAAGAAACTGACCGCCTATCACGAGGCAGGCCATGCCGTTGTTGGCCTGCATGTTCCCGAACACGACCCAATCCACAAGGCAACGATCATCCCGCGCGGGCGGGCCTTGGGGCTGGTTCTGTCCTTGCCAGAGCGCGACCAGCTATCGGTCAGCTATCGCAAGTATAAATCCAAGATCGCCATGGCCATGGGTGGGCGCGTGGCGGAAGAACTGGTTTTCGGGCAAGATGCCGTTACCTCTGGGGCCTCCAGCGATATCCAGCAAGTGACAAAGATTGCCCGTGCCATGGTCACGCAATTCGGATTTGATCCGGAATTGGGCTATGTCGATTATGCCAATGAACAGCAAAGCTACCTTGGCAACTATGGCGGCGGTTCCAGCCATTCGGCAATGACCCAGAAGGTGATTGACGACAAGGTGCGCGAACTGGTGCAGGAAGGCTATGACACCGCCAAGAAAATTCTGACAGATAAGCGTCAGGAACTGGAAAACCTTGCTCAGGGGTTGCTGGAATATGAAACACTGACAGGGCCGGAAATTGGCCGTGTCATGCGCGGCGAGGCGCTGGATCGTGGCGGCGATGACGAGGATGCGCCCACAGGCGGCACGCCGTCTGTCGCAGCCATCCCGAAAACGCGCGGGCGCAAGCGCGGCGATGAGGATGGCGGGCTGGAGCCAGAACCAAGCACCTGATTGCCCAGCCTCTAAAACCATACAAACACCCCGGCCAGCGTGCCGGGGTGTTTGCGTTTTGAGCCGAAGCAAAAGAGAAAGAAAAATTAAAGTGCTTGCGGCACAGCAGTGCCACAAAAATAGCCAAAAGATGAATTTGTATCTGACGGGCCTAAGAAACTTTGCATGAGGGATTACAAAATGAAATTTGGAAAGCAGGCTGAGATAGCGATGAATAAGCCGGACTTGGCACTACCAGCCATGTCCGCCCGCACGCAGGACGCGCTTGCCATGAAAGCGGAAAAGCTGGCCAATGCACTGGATGGCAAAGCCAGCAGTTTGGCCGATCGCGCAACAAGCTTGCGCGAGAGGCTGGAAGATAAAGCGGATATGTTGCGCGACACAGCCCAGCAAAAGGCAACGACATTCAAGGCCACAGGCCAGAGCAACAAAGCCGATATCGCCACGAAACTGGCAGAAATAAATGCGACCACGCTGGAGACAATTGGCGAGAAGAATGCAACTGCGCTGGAAAAGCTGGCAGACAAGTTTCAGGGCAAGGCTGGAGAACTTTTCGCCAAAATTGAAGATGAAATCCTAACAGAAGCCGATATTTAGGATGCAGAGCAAGCCGAAGCGGAACCGCTGCCAGTAGAGGCGGCAAGCGATGTAATTTTGGTGCAATTCTCTGTCGCAACCCAGACCGACACACTGGATGCCAAGATCACCCTTGAAGCCCCAGCCGAGTTTGACCCCCTGAATCCCGATTTTGATCTGTTCTTCACCGAAGTATCCAAGACGTTGGTGGATCTGCAAGCAGAGTTTCCAGCAGAGATCACCGATACTGATCCATTTACAGCGATAACAGAGGTCACTGTCACCCTGCCCGATGGCACGGCGTTTAGCCAATCAAACCCGTTATCAGGCGACGATATGGACGGCCTGTTCTCCACAGATATCATGGAAGATACGTTGCCAGAGATGGAAGATGACACTGACGAAGACGATCTGGAAATGATCTGAGCACAACAAAGGCCCTGCCTACCAGTTCAGGCGGGGCCTTTGCAGGTTGGTGACTTCATCTTGGCGTCATTAGGCTGCCGCCTTTGCCGCCAGATCGCGGGCAATGGCGAAAGCCCCGCGCAGGCGGTCTTTGTCTGTGGCCCAATCGCGTTGCACCACAATCTTGTTGTCGCGGATTTTCGCAAGCCCCTTTTCGCCTTGCACAAACTCCACCAGCCCGGCGGGATTGGCGAATTTATCCTTGTAAAATTGCACTGTCGCCCCTTTCGGCCCGACATCGAATTTTGCAATGCCCGCGCGTTTGCATTCGGCCTTGATCCGCATCACCGCCAGCAGCGTATTCACCTCGCGCGGCAGTTTGCCGAAACGATCTATCAACTCTGCCGCAAAGCCCTCCAGATCAACCTTGCTGGTCAGTCCCGATAGCCGCCGATACAAGCCCAGCCGCACATCCAGATCGGGCACATACTCTTCCGGTATCAGAACTGGCACGCCCAGATTGATCTGGGGTGCCCATTGTCCTTCCAGATCATCCAGTGAGGTAATCTCACCCGAACGGAGCGTGGCAATCGTCTCTTCCAGCATCTGCTGATACAGCTCATACCCCACTTCCTTGATATGGCCTGATTGCTCTTCGCCCAAGATATTGCCTGCGCCGCGCAAATCCATGTCATGGCTGGCCAGATTGAACCCCGCGCCCAATGTATCCAGCGAGGCCAGCAATTTCAGCCGCCGTTGCGCTTGCGGCGTTAGCGGGCTGCGCGGTTTGGTGGTCAGGAAGCAATAGGCGCGGGTTTTCGCACGCCCCACCCGCCCGCGTATCTGATACAGCTGCGCCAGACCGAACATATCGGCACGATGCACGATCATCGTATTGGCGCGCGGAATATCTAGGCCGGATTCAACGATGGATGTGGCCACAAGCACATCATATTTGCCATCATAAAAGGCGTTCATCCGCTCATCCAGATCGCCCGCCGCCATCTGGCCATTGGCAATGACATAGCTGATTTCAGGAACATGGGTGCGCAGAAACTCTTCCACCTCTGGCAAATCCGAGATGCGCGGCACAACGAAAAACGACTGCCCCCCGCGAAAACGCTCGCGCAACAGTGCCTCGCGCAGCGTAAGCGCGTCAAACTCGCTGACATAGGTGCGGATCGCCAGACGATCCACAGGCGGGGTCTGGATGACGGACAGATCACGCACCCCGGTCAGCGACAGTTGCAGCGTGCGCGGGATGGGCGTTGCTGTCAGGGTCAGAACATGAATATCGCTGCGCAACTCTTTCAGCCGCTCTTTGTGGTTCACCCCGAAATGTTGTTCCTCATCAATCACCAACAGCCCCAGATTGGCAAAACTTACGCCCTTGGCCAAAAGCGCATGTGTGCCGATGCAAATGTCAACCGTGCCCTTGGCCAGCCCTTCGCGGGTGGCGCGGGCCTCTTTGGCGGGCACAAAGCGCGACAGGGGCCGCACAGTGATGGGAAAGCCGCGGAAGCGTTCGGCAAATGTCTTGTAATGCTGGCGCGCCAGCAATGTGGTGGGCGCGATCACGGCCACTTGCACGCCAGACATGGCCGCAATGAAGGCCGCGCGCATGGCCACTTCGGTTTTGCCAAAGCCCACATCCCCCCCTACCAGCCTGTCCATGGGCCGGCCACTCTCGAAAGCTTCCAGCACATCTTGAATGGCGCGGAGTTGATCTTCTGTTTCCGAATACGGGAAGCGGGCAAGGAATTCTTCCCATATCCCCTCTGGCGCCTCAAATTGGGGGGCCTTGCGCAACTGGCGCTCTGCGGCAATGCGGATCAGTTTATCGGCAATCTCGCGGATGCGTTGCTTCAGACGCGCTTTCTTGGCCTGCCATGCGCCCCCGCCCAGTTTGTCCAGCAAGCCCTCTTCATGGCCAAAGCGCGAGAGCAGTTCGATATTTTCCACTGGCAGGAACAGCCTGTCCCCGCCCGCATATTCCAGCGCAATACATTCATGCGGCGCGCCCATGGCGGTGATCATTTCCAGCCCGGTATAGCGGCCCACACCGTGATCGACATGCACCACCAGATCACCCGGAGAGAGGCTTTGCGCCTCGGTCAGGAAATTCTCGGCCCGTTTGCGGCGCTTGGAGCGGCCCACCAACCGCTCGCCCAGCACA
The DNA here is from genome assembly GCA_022565265.1 of Roseinatronobacter sp. GTDB lineage: Bacteria > Pseudomonadota > Alphaproteobacteria > Rhodobacterales > Rhodobacteraceae > Roseinatronobacter. The sequence goes on from JAIUNA010000265.1 coordinate 4,343, forward strand.
TCCTGTTCCGAGATGACTGTCAGGCCGGGGGCCTCGAAACCGGCATCGAGGGGCCAGACCGTAAGGTAGAGGCCGCCCTGCCCCTCGGCCATCTCGCGGGCCGAGCGGATCATCTGCGCCCCTTCGGCCCCATGATCGGCA
>JAIUNA010000266.1 GCA_022565265.1 Roseinatronobacter sp.
CCGCACCCCCCCCCCCCCCCCCCCCCCCCCCCCACTCTTTTTCGGCATCATCGCGCATCCTCCTCGATCAGGTGAAAGAAACTGCCACTCACTTGCCCCCGAAAAGAGACTGTCTCGGACACCAACTGCCCGTGAGCATCATCCACCCGCGCAAGCGGAGGGTCTGGCTGTTCCAGAATGGTGGAATAGTGAAACTCATGGCCGCGCAGGCTTGCGCCCGGCGCAAAGCCGGGCATGCGGGCCATCAGTTCCGCGCGGCGGTAGCCCAGATGCATCTTGCGCGTCTCATAGCTTGTCACCAGCCCCAGAAGGCCCGCCATCTTGTGGCGCTGGCCATCCTTGTCAATCAGCCCCTCGCCCAGTGCCATATAGCCGCCGCATTCGCCATGCACGGGCCGTGTGGCTGCGTGGCGGGCAAGTGCGGCGCGAAAATTTTCTGCTGCCGCCAGTTTTCCGGCATGAAGTTCGGGGTAGCCGCCGGGCAGCCAGACCAGATCAGCCCCGCGCGCGGGCGCCTCATCGGCCAGAGGCGAAAAGGGCAACACCTCCGCACCCGCCCTCCGCCAGCCTTCCAGAATATGCGGATAGGTGAAGGAAAAGGCCGCATCCTGCGCTATGGCTATGCGCTGCGCGGGCGGGCGGGGCAAGGCCCCTGCGGGCGGCAGGGCATGGCCCGCCGCTGCCGCCCGCAGCGCGCCCAGATCAACATGATCGCGCAGAAAATCGGCGTAATTGGCAATCGCGGCGTCCAGATCGGGGTGTTCCACGGCCTGCACCAGCCCCAGATGCCGCTCTGGCAATTTCAGATCACCGCGCCGGGGCAAAGCGCCCAGCACGCGCAGGCCCGCCGCCTCCATGCCCAGCCGGGCAAGGCGCTCATGCCTTGGGCTGGCCACGCGGTTCAGGATCACCCCTGCAAAGGGCAAATCGGGCTGGTAGCGCGCAAAGCCCAGTGCCACAGCCGCCGCCGATTGCGCCTGCCCCGACACATCCACCACCAGCACAACGGGCCAGCCCATGCGCGCGGCCAGTTCCGCACTGGAGCCATGGCCCAGCGCGCCCGGTTTCGCAACCCCGTCATACAGGCCCATGCTGCCCTCTGCGACCACCAGATCAGCGCCAGCAGCCTGTGCCGCAATCGCCCCCATCAGCCCCGCCCCCATGGCCCAGCTATCCAGATTGAACGAGGGCCGCCCCGCAGCCGCGCGGTGAAAGGCGGGGTCAATGTAATCCGGCCCGCTTTTGAACGGTTGCACCTGCAACCCCATATCCGAGAAGGCACGCAACAGCCCCAGCATGACCGTGGTCTTGCCAGTGCCAGAGGCAGGTGCGGAAATCATCAGGCCGGGGGCATTCATTCGCGACTGTCCTTATAGATGCTCTCGGCGCTTTGCGGGCGAAAACGGCGGTCATAATCGGGCGCATAAAGCGCGCTTTCCGCAAACCCCTCTGCGCCCAGCGCATGGCCCACCAGTATCAGCGCCGTGCGCTCCATGCTGCCAGCCACTGCGCCTTCAATCGTGGCCAGCGTGGCGCGGATGATGCGCTGATCGGGCCAGCTTGCGCGCCAGACCACGGCCACAGGGCAATCGGGGCCGTAATAGGCGGAAAGATCGGCCACCACCTGCGCAAGGTTCTGGATGGACAGATGGATGGCCAGTGTCGCGCCTGTGGCCGCAAAGGCGCTCAGGCTCTCTGCCTCTGGCATGCGGCTGGCGCGGCCCGGTGTGCGTGTCAGAACCAGCGATTGCACCAGTTCTGGCAAGGTCAGCTCTGCGCCCAGCGCGGCAGCGGCGGCAGCAAAAGCGGGCACGCCGGGCGTAACCGTATAGGGAATATCCAGCGCGCGCAGGCGGCGCAACTGCTCGCCCATGGCCGACCAGATGGACAGATCGCCCGAATGCAGCCGCGCCACATCCGCGCCGCGCGCATGGGCGCTGGCAATTTCCCCCATGATTTCATCCAGCGAAAGGGGGGCAGTGTTGATAATGCGCGCGCCCTTCGGGCAATGGGCCAACACCCCTTCGGGCACCAGCGATCCCGCATACAGGCAGACAGGGCAACCCGCAATCAGATCACGCCCGCGCAATGTCAGCAAATCCGCCGCCCCCGGCCCTGCGCCGATGAAATGAACTGTCATATTCCCCTGCCCTCTGCCAGTGCGCAGGTGGCCTGCCGCGCGTTTGATATCTGGCGCGCCGTGATAATCCGCGCGCCTGTGCCTGCCGCCAGCAGTGCGCAGGCTTCGGCCACGCTGCCTGTGCCGTAAACCGCCATAATCCGCGCCGAGTGGCTGGGTGTCGCCACCCCCCGCAGCGCAGGCGCGGCCAGCAGCAGCAGGGGCAGGCCCAACTCCTGCGCCACAGCGCGCAGCTGCCCTGCCCGCATCTCCAGACAGGCCAGCGCATCCAGCCCGCGCCCCTGCGCCACGAGCGCCACAAGCGCGCCGATTTCGGCCCCTGTTGCGCCTGCGCTGCGTCCTATTCCGGCCACAATCATCGCTGGCCCTGCCATTGCACAATCGGATAGGCCGCTTTCCAGCCGCGTTTTGTCCCCAAAGGCAGGGCCTGTGCTATCTCCAGCCGCATCAGACTGCCCCCATGGCGCGCCTGCCATCCGGCCAGTAGGGCCTCGGCCTCCAGCGTCACGGCATTGGCCACCACCCGCACCCCTTGGGGCAAAATCTGCCAAAGCCGCGCCAAAAGTGCTTCGGACAGCCCCCCGCCAATGAATACCGCATTGGGCATAGGCTGGCCCTCCAGCCCGTCCGGCGCGCGGGCTGTGACAATCTGCAACCGCTCTGCCCCTAGCTGGGCGGCATTGCGCGCAGCGCGCGCGGCGCGCGCGGGATCGGCCTCAAAGCCTGTCGCGCTGCAAGAGGGGTGGGCCAGCAGCCATTCAATGCTGATCGCGCCAGAGCCAAGCCCGATATCCCACAGCCGCGCACCTGCAACAGGGGCCAGCGCGGCCAGTGTCATGGCGCGGATGGGCGCTTTGGTAATCTGGCCATCATGGTCAAAAAACGCCTCTGCGCGGCCCGGCACAAGCGGCAGGGCCGCGCCTGCACCCGCCACCTCCAAGCCCACGGCAACAGGGTGGCGCACATCATCCAGCGCATACTCCCCCGCTGTCACGCAGCGCTGGCGCGCGCGCGGCCCGCCCAGCGCTTCGAGCACATGCATCTGGCTTGGGCCAAAGCCAAGCGCATCCAGATAGGCGGCCAGATCCGCCACCGCCGCGCCATCGCGCAGCAACACAACCAGCCGCGCACCGGGCGCCAGATGGGGGCGCAGCCGCGCCAGCGGGCTTGCATGCAGCCCAAGGCAGGTGATCTGCTCCAACGGCCAGCCCAAAGCCGCCGCCGCCAGCCCGAAGGTAGATGGCGCCGGCAGCGCACGCCACGCGCTGCGGTCAAGATGGCGCGTCACGCTGCTGCCCGCCCCAAACCAAAACGGATCCCCAGAGGCCAGCATCACCACCCGCCGCCCGCGCGCACGCAACAACGCCTCAAGGCCCTCGGCAAAGGGCACAGGCCATTCCCGCGCCTCGCATTGCAGATTGGGCAACAGCGCCAGATGCCGCGCGGCCCCAAACACCAGATCCGCCGCCGCCAGCGCGTCGCGGCTTGCATCTGACAGCCCATTCAGGCCATCTTCGCCAAAGCCCACAATCGTCAACCACGGAGCGCTATCCATGCCCAATATCCTTGTCCTTGGCGGCACGATCGAGGCCAGCCGCCTTGTGGCACTGCTGGCGCAAGACGGGCTGGCCACCACGCTCAGCTATGCCGGGCGGGTGGAGCGGCCCAAACCCCAGCCTGTGCCCGTGCGCATTGGCGGCTTTGGTGGCGCGGCAGGACTGGCGGACTATCTGCACAGCCACAAGGTCACGCATCTGGTGGATGCCACCCATCCTTTTGCCGCGCAAATCAGCACCAATGCGGTGAGGGCGGCCAAACAAACCAACACCCCGCTGCTTGCGCTCACCCGCCCGGCATGGCAGCCGCAGGCGGGGGATAGCTGGCACAGCGTTGCAGATATCCCCGCAGCAGTCGCGGCCCTCTCCCCCCCGCCCCGGCGCATCCTGCTGGCGCTTGGGCGGATGCATCTGGCCGCCTTCGCGGCCCAGCCCCAGCACCATTATGTCTTGCGCCTGGTCGATCCGCCACAAACGCCCCCGCCCCTGCCCGATCACCATATCCTCCTCGATCGCGGGCCATTCACTGCCAAAGCGGATGAGGCCCTCCTGCGCACCCATAAAATACAGATGATCGTTTGCAAAAATGCAGGCGGCAGCGGGGCCGAAGCCAAGCTGATCGCCGCGCGCGCCCTTGGCCTGCCTGTCCTCATAATCACCCGCCCTGCCCTGCCCCCGCGCCGCGAAGCCCATGATCCGCAAACCGTGCTGGACTGGATCAAAACATAACCCTGCCCATTCATCTTGGCCCAAATATCCTCGGGGGGTGAA
>JAIUNA010000267.1 GCA_022565265.1 Roseinatronobacter sp.
CTGCGCGGCCGCATCTATGCGCGCTGTTACACTGGCCGAAGAGTTGGGGTTGATGATCAGCAATTTCATATCACTATCCCAAAATGACCGAGGGCAACCACAAAGAGATCGCCGGGAAGATATTGACCAGCGTCAGCGCCACCAGCATTGCACCGATAAACCACATCAAAGGCGGGATGATCTGCATGATAGAGATTTTGGCAATCGAGCAGGTGATCAGCACAACAGAGGCCACAGGCGGTGTTTGCTGGCCTATGCCAAGGTTTAGCGTAATGATCAGCCCGAAATGCACCCTGTCTATGCCCAGTTGATCCGCCAGTGGCAGAAAAATCGGAACCAGCATAAGGATGGCGGGCGTGCCATGCACAATGGTTCCCGCCAGCAGGAAGAACACATTTATTGCCAGCAGCACCACCCAGTAATTTTCCGAAATGCCCAAGATGGCATTTGCAATATCTTGCGGTATGCGCTGATTGGTCAGATACCAGCCCAAAAGCGTGGATGTGGCGACAATGAACATCAGCATCGCGCTGCGTTTGCCTGCTATGCGCAACGTATCGATAAAGCTGGCCCAGCTGAGCGTGCGATAAACAACCGTGGCCATGACAATCGACCACAATGCCGCAACTGCGCCTGCCTCTGTTGCTGTGAAAATGCCGCCCAGAATGCCAAACAGGATCAGGATTGGCAATGTCAGTGGCAAGGCCGCGTCTTTGCCTGTGTCAATCACGCGGGCAAAACTGAAAGCGCCCTCTGTGGGAAAGCCACGCCAGACAGCCAACCCATACGCCGTCATAAGCAGCAGAAAACAAACAAGAAAGCCCGGCAGAATACCCGCCGCGAAAAGCTCTGCGATCGAGGCGTTGGCAACATAGGCATAGAGGATAAGGTTTAACGAAGGCGGCACGATAATCGCCATCGTGGCAGAGGTGGATGTGACCGCTGCCGCAAAAGCTGCCGTGTAGCCGCGCTTTTTCATCTGCGGGATCATCACCGAACCGATTGCCGCCGCATCAGATGTGGCTGTGCCGGAAATCTCGGAAAAAAACAGCGATGTCAGAATATTGACATGTGCCAACCCGCCCCGGATATGGCCTACCAGCGAAGAGGCGAAGGCAATCAGCTTTTCTGCAATCTTGCCTTGGTTCATCACTTCGCCAGCGATCATGAACAAAAGCGCGGCAACCAGCAGGTAATTATTCGCCCCGCCAAAGGGGATAAGGCCGATGATCATGGGAACTACCGCAGGATCAAGAAAGATCATCACTGTGGCTGTGATGCCCAGCACAAAGGCAATGGGAACACCCATCATCAACAGGCCGATCAGCAGGATGAGGATGATATAACCGGGCGCAAGAAACATCAGCCATCTCCTTCTGGCAGCAATTCACCGGGATTGATCCGGCCCATGATCAAACCCGCCAGCCGAACAAGACAGATCACCATGATAAGCGCGCCGCCAAGCGGCATGGCCCCGCGAAACAGGATCAGCGGCAAATCCACCGAAATCAGCGTACGTCCGGCAAAGCTGAGCGCTGCGCGCCCGCCATACCAAAGCAGCGCCGCGCCAAAGCCCGCCATCAGGATCTGGTTGATACAGGCCAGCAGCCGTTGCAGCCCTAGATTGAAGCTTCGCGCAGCCGAGTCAAAGCCCAGATGCTCGTTTGTGCGCGTCAGATAGGCCGCGCCGATAAAGGTGAGCATGGCCAGAATATGCGCGGGAAGTTCTTCACCCCAAGATACGGAACTGTTCAGAACAAAGCGCGCAAAAACGGCATAATTTAACAGTATCAGAAGGATACCGGCAACAGCTATTGTGAATATGTCCAATGCACGGCACATCCAGCGATCCAGCAGAAGCACGGCTTTTGCAAGCCTGTCCATGACGTTTTTCCTTGGGTTTGGGGCAGCTTGGCCTTGCGCCGGGACGCAAGGCCAATCACGGCATGAGGGTGTGGTGCGGCGCCCGTCGAAAGCGCCGCGTGATGTCAGTCCAGACCAAGTACGTCGCGGGTGACGGCAATCATCTCGGCGCCAATGGCATCCACAAAAAGCGGATCATCATAGAGCGGTAGGGCTGCGGCCTGAAACGCCTCGAAATCCACTTCGTTTATGGCGATCTTGTCGGCCAGATCGGCAATGACCTTGGCATCAGTCTCTTCGCCCCAAGCAAATGTCCAAGGCGCGGTTTCTGCAGCCACGCGCAAGACAGTTTCACGGATTTCGGGGGTTTGTGCGTTCAGCCACGGCTGCCCAAACAGCATGAAGGTGGGCAGATAGACATGGTTGGACAGCGACATGTATTTCTGCACCTCATACAGGCGCGCACTATCTGTGATCTGGGCGGGGTTTTCTTGCCCGTCGATCACCCCCTGATCCAGACCGGAATACACTTCGCGAAAAGAAAGCGGGGTGGCATTGGCCCCCAATGTGTTAAACATTGCCACGCGCTGGCGGCTGGTGGGCGTGCGGATTTTCAGCCCGACTAAATCAGCGGGGGTGACAATGGGGCGTACGGAATTGGTGATCACGCGAAACCCGTTATCCCAAAGCGCCGAAAGTACGATCCCGCGATCGACAAAGCCTTCGGCCAGCAGGTCGAATGCTGCAGATCCGGCAAAAGCCTGCACCTGTTCGCGGTTGGCGAACAGGTAAGGCAGGTCAAACACAGCAGCGCGCGGGTTGATCTGCACCACGGCAGAGGCGGAAAGTGACGCGTGATGCGTGCCAAAGCCAAGCCCTTGCAACACATCTTCTTCCGAACCAAGCGTATTGCCCATGAATATCTGGACATCTATCTGTCCGGGAAGTTCGGCTTCGACACGTGCCTTGAATTCGGTCAGGAACGCATGGGCGAAACTGCCATCGGGCAGCGAGGAATTTATCTGCAAGACAGTGGAATGCGCCACTGCGGGCAAAAAGATCGCAACAGAAGCGGCGAGGGCGGCAAGTCGTGTTGTGAATGTCATGGTAGAACCTCTTGTGTTGGGTGGCAGATTGCCAGTCAGGGCAAGCAGAGGGTATTATTTTTTCTTTTATCTTTTCTATGAAAAATTATTTTCACAACAGGTTTTTCAAAGTCAGGCCCCGAAAGCGTGGATTTTCTACGCAAATATGCACTGAATGCCGGAAGAGCGGGCGGTTTTAGAACGCGCGGCTAGAGTTCATCTAACGAATCATGCAGCGCCTCAATGGCCAAAAGGCGTTTGCGCCCCGGCATTCCAGAGCGCTCCAGAATCCGGGTTGCAAGGATGTGGGACAATGTCAGCACTGCGGCATGGTTGAACAATGGCCCCGGTGCTGCAGTTTGCACCCGCAACCGCCATGTCGGGCCAAGCACGGTTTCAAACATTGGGGCATCTGTGCCCGGTTCCGGGGTGACATCGGTAATCAGCGCCACGCGCGCCGGGCTGGCCCCCAATTCGCGGCAAAGGGCGGGGAACGGCCGGATAATACGGCGCAATGCGAAAACGATCACAACATCCTCTGCACCAATGCTTGCAAGGCTTTCGGCCAGTGTTTGCCCGGCCTGCGGCAAGACAGAAACATTCTGCACAATCTGACCAATTTGCGCGCCCAGATATATCGCAAAAGCCTGCGCGGTGCGAAAGCCAATGATCCACACCCGTCTGGCCTGAAGCATCGTATCGGCCAGATCGTCAATTTCAGCCAGCGCAATCGCGGTGAAACTGTTTTCCACATTCTGCCGCCCTTGGGCGATTTGGGCCATCAGCGCGGCCTCTGGCCCCTGATCATGGGCAGAGACACGAAACACCGCCGCGCCAGCTTGCTGGGTTGCCCGTGCAGCTTGCCTTGCCTGATCGAAATTCTCATAGCCCAGACGCCGAACAAACCGCGTGACGGTGGCATTTGAGACAGTTGCAAGCTGCGCCAGTTCGGTGGCCGAATAGCTGGCAATCTCTCCGGGAAAAGACAGAATTGTGTCTGCAAGGCGCCTCTCGCTGGGATGCAGCGAGGGCAGGGCCGCACGAATGCGCGCAATATAAGAACCGGAACCTGTCTGTGTCACATATCACACATAGCCGAGGTTCCCGGCCAAATGCCAGATCAAAACTGGCCCAAGGTGGCGGCGATAGGTGCGAATCGTATTCATGTGCTGGTGTGCGGGGCGCCTTGCGGCCTTGAGGCCAGTGGAGATGCGGCATCCCTGCTTACACAAAAGGGCAGAATTTCCAGACGCCCTGTTTGCCGGAGAAATAGCGCTGGCCCAACGCAGTGCAGCGCAGGCGCTTAGTTTTTGGGCTGGTGCCGAAAGTCGCGCAGTCTCTGCGAAATTGAGCGCATCATTTGTTGTGATTTTGCGCAATAATGTCTAGAAAGAGGAAAATATTAACAAAAGATGATCTTGCTGCCAGCGTTTGATCTAGGGGCGTTTAACGATGAATGGGGTTTTGGCGCGGCTTCTTTCTGCAAACCGGGCTACCAAACGTGGCCTGCA
>JAIUNA010000268.1 GCA_022565265.1 Roseinatronobacter sp.
ATTTAATCGCCCTGATCGCGGTATGGATGCTCGTCGCCTTTATTCCTTGGCTGTCGCTTGTCCTGACCTGATCGCGCTTGGGGCCCAAGCCAGAGCGTAGAGCATGACGCAACAAGTATCGGCCCCAACCGAGGAAGAGCGCGGCGAGCGCATTCCAACCACGTTAAGACTGCTGACCTTGCTGGAAGAGGTTGTGCGGCGCGGTGGGCCGGTGACGCCAACAGAGCTAAGCCCGTCCACCGATCTGCCCAAGGCTACATTGCACCGGCTGTTTCAAACATTAGAGGCGGAAGGGTATTTGCAGCGCGAGCCAGATGGGCGGTCTTACTCTGTCGGGCCGCGTGCGCGGCGCTTGGCGGTTGCCACCATGTCCAGCATCCGCATGCGCACGCCGCGTCTGGCCATCATGCGCGCCTTGGCAAAAGACACGGGCGAGACCTGCAATTTCGCCATCCCTGACAGAGAGGCAATGGTCTATCTGGATCGCGTGGAAACGGAATGGCCGCTGCGGGTGCAATTCTCGGAAGGGGCGAAAGTGCCTTTCTATTGCACGGCAGGGGGCAAGATATATCTCTCCACCCTTAGTGATCTCCGATTGGACAGCTATTTGCGCAATGCCGATCTGGCACAGCTTACGCCCGCAACAATCACTGATCCCGAAGCCTTGCGCGCAGAAATTATGAAGATACGCAAGCAAGGCTTTGCAATAGACAACGAAGAGTTTCTTGAAGGGGTAATCGCTTTCGCGATGCCACTGCGCGATCCTTATGGGCGCATGCCTGCAACAATCGCGTTTCAGGGGCCGAAACAGCGCATCTCTGTGGAAGATGGCTATCGCTATCTGCCGCGCCTGAAGCAGGCGGCAGATGAGTTGTCGGCCTTGCTTTGAACGGCAACGCACTGGCGGGGTGCTGCTGCATGACAGATTTGGGTGCGTACAATAATCCCATAATCAGTATTATGTTAAATAATGAAATAGCCAAACACTCAGATCGCTTGCGGCGCTTGGTATCTGGATGTATCAGGCGCTGAAAAAGCTTGAAAGGTATGGCTCTATGATCCCGCGCTACTCTCGCCCTGAAATGGTTGCAATCTGGTCGGCGGAAACAAAGTTCCGCATCTGGTTCGAGATCGAGGCCCATGCCTGTGACGCACAGGCAAAACTTGGGGTCATCCCGGCTGCAAGCGCCGCAGCTGTCTGGAAAGCCAAAGATGTCGAATTCGATGTCGCGCGCATTGATGAGATTGAAGCGGTCACAAAACATGATGTCATCGCATTTCTGACCCATCTGGCAGAGATTATCGGCAACGAGGAAGCGCGCTTCGTGCATCAGGGTATGACAAGCTCTGATGTGCTGGACACAACGCTGAATGTGCAGCTTGTGCGCGCGGCTGATCTGTTGCTGGCTGATATGGACGCACTTCTGGCCGCGCTGAAGCGCCGCGCGCTGGAACATAAGTTCACAATCCGTATGGGCCGCAGCCACGGCATTCATGCCGAACCCACCACTATGGGCCTGACCTTCGCACGGTTTTATGCCGAAATGGCGCGCAACCGTGCCCGGCTGGCAGCTGCCCGCGCTGAGGTGGCCACGGGCGCGATTTCCGGTGCAGTTGGCACATTTGCCAATATTGATCCTGCCGTGGAAGCGCATGTCTGCGCACAGATGGGCCTAGAGCCAGAGCCGATCAGTACACAGGTGATCCCGCGTGATCGCCACGCCATGTTCTTCGCCACGCTGGGTGTGATCGCATCATCCATAGAGAATGTAGCAATTGAAATCCGTCATATGCAACGCACAGAAGTGCTTGAAGCAGAAGAGTTTTTCTCCAAGGGGCAAAAAGGCTCCAGCGCGATGCCACATAAGCGCAACCCGGTCTTGACCGAAAACCTGACAGGGCTTGCACGCCTTGTGCGTATGGCGGTGATCCCGGCTATGGAGAATGTGGCGCTGTGGCATGAGCGCGATATCTCACACAGTTCTGTCGAGCGGATGATCGGGCCAGATGCCACGGTAACGCTGGATTTCGCCTTGGCGCGATTGACAAATGTTATTGATAAATTAGTGATTTATCCCGATAACATGATCAATAACATGAACAAGTTTCGCGGGCTTATCCATTCGCAGCGCATGCTTTTGGCCCTAACCCAAGCCGGTGTCAGCCGCGAGGACTCTTACACGCTGGTGCAGCGCAATGCGATGAAAGTTTGGGAAGAAGGGCGCGACTTTCTGGAAGAATTGTTGGCCGATAGCGATGTTCGCGCCGCCCTGTCAGAGGATGAAATTCGCTCAAAATTTGATCTTGGATATCACACAAAACATGTCGAGACGATTTTCACCCGCGTTTTTGGAGAAAACTGACCGTTTTGCGCTTGATTGCGCAATATTCGTGCTAAGGTCTTACTCACAGCAACACGGGAGACTGACATGAAACTGAAAATCGCCTTCGTCGCAGTGGTGCTTGGCCTTAGCCCCGCTATCGCTTCGGCAATGTGTTCTGGCATGAAGCCCGCGCAAACTGCCTCTGCCTGTTCCGACGGGCAGGTGTGGGATAGCGAGAGCGCTGTTTGCATCACGCCAGTCAGCAGTTGATGCAATAAAACCACCAATCACATGCGCCCCAATGCCTTCCCGCATTGGGGCGCTTTTTATATCAAAGCCCCCTGCCCGTCATTTTTTCATCAAGGCCTCGCCGCTTAATGCGCCCTCAACAGCGCCGGCAATACCTGCGGCATTGGCCTCATCGGTATCTATATGCATTTCGGTAAAGGCATTTTCTGACACCCGAATAAGCACTTTGCCAAAGGTCAGGCCCCGCCCTGTGGCCAGCGTCACATCGACGGTGTCGCCATCCTTCAGCCCAAGGCGCTGTGCATCGGCTGTGTTCATATGGATATGGCGCGCCGCAAGGATCAGACCATCCGTGTCATATTGCCCCGCTGTACCACTCAGGCGGATATGGGGTGTGCCCTCCAGTGCGCCGCTTTGGCGAATGGGCGCATCGATCCCCAGCGCGAAACCATCCGTGCGCGAGATTTCCACCTGTGTTCTGTCACGCAACGGGCCAAGGATCGCAACATTCTCCAGCTTGCCCTTTGGGCCATGCAATGTGACACGCTCGCACGCCGCCCAATGGCCTTTCTGGCGCAAGGGTTTGTCGGGTGTCAGATCATAGCCCGGCCCAAATAGCGCATCCACCGCCTTGCGGGACAGATGCACATGGCGCGCAGAGACAGCAACCGGAATATGCAAGCCCGCGCTCTGGGGCGTGGCCAGCGCATTGGCCACTTCCTGCGCGATCATAAGTTGCTCTGCGGTTTCGGTAACAAGCACATTCACCCGCGCGCCATAAGCCTGAATTTGTGGGGCTGCGCGCCCGTCAAGGCAAATGCCCATGTTGCGGTCATGATCCAGCTTCAACCCCATGAATTCCAGCCCATCACAAATGCGCCGCCGCATAGAGGGCGAATTCTCGCCAATCCCGCCCGTGAAAACCAGCGCATCAAGGCCCCCCATCGCCGCTGCATAGGCGCCGATATATTTGCGCGCCCGGTAGGCATACAGGTTTATGGCAAGCTGGGCATCAGGATCGCCCGCCGCCGCGCGCGCTTCCACATCGCGCATGTCGGACGATCCGGTCAGCCCTTTCAACCCGCTCTCGCTGTGAAGCGCGGATTCGATCTGGGCGATGCTCAGCCCCATCTGGCGCGAGAGATACCCAAACAATCCCGGATCAACATCGCCCGATCTTGTGCCCATGACCAAGCCTTCCAAAGGGGTCATCCCCATGGAGCTATCAACACTTTCGCCCCGCGCAATCGCACAGGCGCTGGCCCCATTGCCCAGATGCAGACTGATGATGCGCAGATCGCGCAAGGGCTGGCCCAATTCCTCCGCAGCACGCTCTGCCACATATTTATGCGATGTGCCGTGAAAGCCAAACCGGCGCAAACCTGCTGCGCGCCAAGCCTGCGGTACGGCATAGGTGGTGGCGCGCGCGGGGTTTGTGAGGTGAAAGCTGGTGTCGAACACAGCCCAATGCGGCACATCCGGCCAGACATCGCGGGCAACCCGCACGGCTGCCAGATTGGCGGGGTTATGAAGTGGGGCCAGCGGGATAAGTGCTGTGATTCTGGCCAGAATCTCTGGCGTTATCTCCTGCGCGCGCGCAAATTCCGCACCACCATGCGCGATGCGATGGCCCACAGCCTCGATCCCGGAAATGCCTGCATCCGACAGTGCAGCGGGTACAGCCTGTGTTGCTTCGGAAAGGGTTTGCGCGGGTGCAGGCTGGATGGTTTTATCCTTTACACCAAAGCAATATTCGCACCCCCCTGTCCCAAACCTGTCAAAGCTGCCTTTGAACACACACGCGGCCTGCCCCAAATTTCCGCCGGGCAAAGTATCATAAACCCCGAATTTCAGGGATGAACTACCCGCA
>JAIUNA010000269.1 GCA_022565265.1 Roseinatronobacter sp.
CGCAACATGGAAGAATTCGCGGCCGTAAGCGGTATATCGCGCCCGACCGTTTCAAAATATTTTCAAGATCCCGACAGCGTGCGCCCCACAACCCGCAAGCGGATTGAGACAGCGCTGGAGCGTTATGATTTCCGCCCCAATATCTTTGCGATGAACCAGAATCGCAAGCTGACAAAGATTGTGGGGGTGGTTGTGCCCTATCTGGCTGATCCGTTCTTTGCCGAAATCGCGCGCAAGATCGAACGGCGCTGTATTGATGCCGGGTTCTGGCCGATCCTGTTTTCGGCACATGGCGAGCAGCAATTGGAGACTGCCATTCTGGACAGTTTGCGCGTGCTCAAACCTGCCGGGGTTTTGCTTGCGCCATTGGGGCGCGTATCGGATCGCGCCGCGATTGAACGCTTCTGCGCCGATGTGCCGACAGTCCTGTTCGACAGCAATATAGAGGGGGTGGGCAAGGTATTTGTAGGGTCTGACAACAATGATTTCGTAACGCAGAGTGTCAATTATCTGGCAAGAACCGGCTCGCCGCCCGTGTTTTTTGAAATGCGCCATCCCGCCAACCCCAATGCAAACAAGCGCCGCATTGCTTATATCGCGAATATGGAGCGCTTGGGCCTTGCGCCGCATGTGCTCAAGATTGACGGCGAGGGCTGGGATTTCGAGCGTATTGGCTATGAGGGCGGGTTAAAGGCGATCGCAGAGAATGCCTTGCCGACAAATACTGTGCTGTGCAGCAATGACAGGCTTGCTGTGGGCTTTTTGACCGCCTGTTTTGAACGGGGGCTGTCTGTGGGCTATGGCGAAGGGCATGCCATGCGCGTGATGTCGCATGACGATCACCCCGTTTCGCGCTTTACCTGCCCGCCGCTGACAACTGTCGCACATGATTATGATGCCGTGTCCAACAAGGCGGTAGAGGTGCTGTTTCACATGGTCGAAGAGGGGGTGATGCCGCAGATGCGCGAAGAATTCCTGTATCCCACAAAACTGATCCTGCGGAAATCAGCCTAAAGTTATCGCGGGTAAAATTTATATTGACCGCGTGCCAATATTTCATCTAGTCTTCTGGACATTCACATCGTTCAGGGAGGAATCAGATGGGACTCGGAAAGTCACTTGTGGCAACAACGGCGATTGCGCTGATTGCGGCTTCGGGCGCCTCTGCCCAGACACTTACAATCGCAACCGTTAATAATGGCGATATGATCCGCATGCAGGGTCTGAGCAGCGAATTTACCGCAGCGACGGGGATCAATCTTGAATGGGTGATCCTTGAAGAAAACATCCTGCGCCAGCGTGTCACGCAGGATATCGCAACCAGTGGCGGCCAGTTCGATATCATGACAATCGGCATGTATGAGGCCCCGATCTGGGCAGAGCGCGGCTGGCTGGTCTCTTTGGATGGCCTGCCCGAAGAGTATGATATTGATGATATCCTGCCCGCCATGCGCGCGGGGCTATCCTTTGAGGGCAGCCTGTATGCCGCGCCGTTTTATGGCGAAAGCTCTATGGTTATGTATCGCACCGATCTGATGGAAGCCGCCGGGCTGGAAATGCCGCAAGAGCCGACATGGGATGATATCGCTGCCGCAGCCGCCGCCATGACCGACCGTGACAACAACATCAACGGCATTTGCATTCGCGGGCGTGCTGGCTGGGGCGAGAATATGGCCTTTATCACCACGGTTGCCAATTCCTTTGGCGCGCGCTGGTTCGATGAAGACTGGAATGCCCAGTTGGACAGCCCCGAATGGTTGGAAGCAGTGACATTCTATAATGATTTGTTGCAAAACTACGGCCCTCCGGGTGCTGCGAATAATGGGTTCAATGAAAATCTGACCCTGTTTCAGCAAGGGCGTTGCGGCATGTGGATTGATGCCACTGTGGCCGCCAGTTTCGTGACCAATCCAAGCGATTCGACTGTGGCCGATAGTGTTGGCTTTGCGCTTGCACCAAACAAAGACGGGCTGGAAAAGCGCGCCAACTGGCTGTGGGCTTGGGCCTTGGCCATTCCCGCAGGTACCCAGCAGGAAGAGGCCGCGATGCAGTTTATCAACTGGGCAACCTCCAAGGATTATCTGGAACTGGTAGCCGCGCGGGAAGGCTGGGCAAATGTACCCCCCGGAAGCCGCACCTCGCTTTATGAGAACCCGGAATATGCCAGCGTGCCGTTTGCGGATATGACCTTGCGTTCCATCAATGCCGCCGATCCCAATAACCCGACTGTTGAGCCAGTTCCCTATGTGGGTATCCAGTTTGTTGCGATCCCGGAATGGGCGGGTATCGGCACATCTGCCGGGCAAGAGTTTTCGGCCATGGTTGCCGGCCAACTGACACCAGAGCAAGCCCTTGCACGGGCACAGGCGCTGGTGACAGATGAAATGGAAGCGGCAGGTTACTAAGGCCTGCTTGCGCCGGGGCGGCACTGGCCCGCCCCGGTTGCGCGCTGCGCGCGCTATCCGTGCCACTGGCAAGCCCGGCTTGCCCTGAAGAAAGTCTCGTGCCATGTCCACCAAAGCTTCACGCTTTTCTGCGCGGCTGATGCTTGCTCCTGCCGTCATCCTGCTTCTGGGCTGGATGCTGGTTCCCCTGACACTCACGCTGATTTTCTCGTTCCAGCGCTATTTGCCCTTGCGGGGCGGGTTTCAGGGCTGGGTCGGTTTTGAAAATTACGCCCGCTTTGTCAGTTCCAGCGCGTTCTGGCCCGCAATTCAGGCCACTGTGATCATTGTGGGTGGTGTGCTGCTGATTACGGTTATCCTTGGCATTTTGCTGGCGATCCTGCTGGATCAACCGATGTGGGGGCAGGGGATTGTGCGGATTCTGGTCATCGCGCCTTTCTTTGTCATGCCAACCGTTTCGGGGTTGGTGTGGAAGAATATGTTCATGGATCCAAATAACGGGCTTTTGTCGCATCTGTGGCGGTATTTCGGGGCTGATCCGGTGATCTGGCTGTCAGATGCCTCTATGCTGTCCATCATCCTGATCGTGTCTTGGCAGTGGTTGCCCTTTGCCACGCTCATCTTGCTGACGGCGATTCAATCCCTGGACAGCGAACAGCTAGAGGCCGCCGAGATGGACGGCGCCCCGGCGCTTTCGCGGTTCTGGCATATCATCCTGCCGCATCTGTCGCGCGCGATAACCATCGTCATTCTGATTCAGACAATCTTTCTGCTGGCAATATTCGCCGAGATTTTCGTCACAACCCAAGGCTCTTTTGGCACACGCACCCTGACATATCTGATCTTCCAGCGCGTGCTGGAAAGCCAGAATGTGGGGCTTGGCTCTGCCGGGGGGATTTATGCGGTCATTCTGGCCAATATCTTTGCGCTGCTTCTCATGCGCATCGTTGGCAAGAATCTGGATCGGTAAAGGGGGAAGCCATGGCACGTTCCGTTACAACACAGCGCAAGACCCTGAACACGGCACTGGCCTGGGGTATTGGACTGGTGATCTTTTTCCCGATCCTGTGGACAATCCTGACCAGCTTCAAGACCGAGGCGCAGGCCATTGCCGACCCGCCTGTCTGGTTCTTCTTTGACTGGACGCTGGAAAATTACCGCGTGGTGCAAGAGCGCTCCAACTATAATCGGTTTTTGTGGAATTCGATCATCATCGCCGGGGGATCAACGATTCTTGGCATGATCATCGCAATACCTGCGGCATGGTCGATGGCTTTTGTGCCCTCGAACCGCACCAAGGACATTTTGCTCTGGATGCTGTCCACCAAGATGCTGCCTGCGGTGGGGGTGCTTTATCCGATTTATCTTATCTTCATCCAGCTTGGGCTGTTGGATACCCGCATCGGGCTGACGATTATCCTGATGCTGATCAACCTGCCGATCATGGTGTGGATGCTCTACACCTATTTCAAGGAAATCCCCGGCGAGATATTGGAAGCCGCGCGCATGGATGGGGCGGGGCTGCGCGAGGAAATCCTGTATGTGCTCACGCCCATGGCCATTCCGGGCATTGCATCCACAGTGCTTCTCAACATCATTCTGGCTTGGAACGAGGCTTTCTGGACACTCAACCTGACAGCGGCGCGCGCAGCACCCCTGACAGCCTTCATCGCCAGTTATTCCAGCCCGGAAGGGTTGTTTTACGCAAAACTCTCTGCGGCCTCGACAATGGCAATTGCGCCAATCCTGATCCTTGGCTGGTTCAGCCAGAAGCAACTTGTGCGCGGTCTGACCTTTGGCGCCGTGAAATAAGGAATACCTCTGATGGGACAAATCGTTCTGGAACAGGGGACAAAGCGCTTTGGCGATGTCACCGTCATCCCGCCCCTGAACCTGACAATAGAGGATGGCGAATTCGCGGTATTTGTTGGCCCGTCGGGTTGCGGCAAATCCACGCTTTTGCGCCTGATTGCAGGGCTGGAAGATGTCACATCGGGCGAAATACGCATTGACGGAAAGCC
>JAIUNA010000270.1 GCA_022565265.1 Roseinatronobacter sp.
ATTCATGACCACTGTGCATTGCTATACAGGCAGCCAGCCCACGGTGGATGCACCGCGCGGTGATCCCGCGCGTTCGCGCGCGGCGGGGCTGTCGATGGTTCCCACCACCACAAGTGCACAGCGGCTAGTGGAACGGGTGCTGCCCCAGATGCAGGGGCGTTTGCTGGGGGCTGCGGTGCGCGTTCCCACGGCCTCTGTTTCTGCCGTGGATCTGGCCGTGATGCTGGAACGCCCTGCCACGGTTGCGGCAGTGAATGCGGCCTTTCAGCAGGCGGGCGGGGTGATTGGCTGGACAGACCGCCCCCTGGTTTCCACCGATCTGCGCGCGCGGCCTGAAAGCATTGTCATGGCCCTGCGCGAGACCCAGCAAACCGAGGCCGGGATGCTGCGCGTTTTTGGCTGGTATGACAATGAATGGGGCTTTTCCTGCCGGATGCTGGATATGGCCACCCGCCTTTCGGCGCTGTGATTTGCGATTTTCCTTGAAAATTTATGTGCAAAGCCCCATGTAGATGGCGCGACGTTACCTCTATCGACCACTGTTCTCCGTCTACGGCCACAGTCCTCTCGATCTTGCACTGACTGAGCCAGGCTGCCACATCATGTGGGTAGCATCCAAAGACAGGAGTTCTCACTATGGCCACAGGCACAGTGAAATGGTTTAACGCAACCAAAGGTTTTGGCTTCATCCAGCCCGATGGCGGCTCGAAAGACGTTTTTGTTCACATCTCCGCTGTAGAGCGCGCTGGTCTGCGTGGTCTGGATGATGGTCAGAAAGTGACTTTCGATCTGGAAAAAAGCCGCGATGGCCGCGAATCCGCGAGCAATATCGCTCTGGCATAAGTTTGGCATAGCCTGACTGCGCTATTGAAAAGCCGCCCCAAGGGGCGGCTTTTTGCTATTGGGCTATTTTGGCGTTTTCGGGCCGGGCGCAAATGGCACATTAAAGCTTTTCGGTTTTTTGTTGAAACACCGAAAAGCTTTAGCTCTTTGCTCCATCGCAATTTCGAACCGAAAAAGTTTATCAACTTTTTCTGAAATTGCTTTACTCTTTGTCCTTCAGCTTTTGCAGCAGCCGGGCATGGGCGCGCCCGATCATATGGGCGGCAATCGGGGCGGTAAGCAGCAAGAATAGCGATGTTGCCACAACCTTGCTTACCACCTCGCCTGTGCCCACATGAATGGCCAGCCCCACCAGTACCAGAAGCGCGCCCAATGTGCCCGCCTTGGTAGAGGCATGCATGCGCGTCAGCAGATCCGGCAGGCGCACGATTCCAATGGCAGCAATCAGCACAAACCCGGCCCCGGCAATCAGAAACAGGCCAATCAGAACGTCTATCATTGCTGGCCCTCCTCTTTCATAGCGTGTTTGGCTTGGGTTTCATCAAGCTCCATCCGCCTTTCGGCATAGCGTGCCAGCGCCACAGTGGCCAGAAAGCCCACCAGCGCCAGCACGATGGCCACATCCAGAAAGGATGGCTCATCCATGAACACAGCATAAACCCCGCAAAACGAGATG
This sequence comes from Roseinatronobacter sp., assembly GCA_022565265.1. Taxonomy (GTDB): domain Bacteria; phylum Pseudomonadota; class Alphaproteobacteria; order Rhodobacterales; family Rhodobacteraceae; genus Roseinatronobacter. Next base: position 1,520 of record JAIUNA010000270.1, read on the forward strand.
ATGGTCACTGTCATCATATCCAGCGCCACAACCCGGTCGGCCAGCGATGGGCCTTTGGCCAGCCGCACAAAGGCCACGGCCAGCCCGATCAGGATCAGAAAAAGCGACAGTTGCGCGGCGAAGGCAAGAAAAGCGGCCCCGGTCATTTTTCGAATACTCCCATGATCAGACGCTCGAACCCATCCTTGATGTCGCGCTTCAATTCCTCTGCATCATCCCCGAACATGGCATGCACGATCAGGGTTTCGCGGTCTTGGGTGACATCCACACTCAGCGTGCCGGGGGTGAGTGAGATAAGGTTTGTCAGCAGCAAAATCTCGAAATCCGATTTCACACGCAGGGGCACTTCAATCAGGGCGGGTTTGTTTTGCGGTACAGGGCGGATCACATCCCACGCCACTTTCACCGAACAAAGCAGCAATTCCCAGATGAAGAACAGCGCCAGATAGACAGAACGCCAGAACCGCTTGAAATACATCTTGTCGATGCCTGTCAGCGGTTGCGACAGCCACAGCGCGAAAAAGCCCAGCACAGCCCCTGTTGCCAGCGACATGAAGCTGAAATCCCCTGTCATCGCGGCCCAGGAAAAGGCCAGCAGCAGGTTTATCACAAGTCCGTTCATGGCTGCACCCCCAGAACAGTGGTGACATAATCGGTTGGGTCAAGCAATTGCGCGGCCGCCGTGGTGGCGAATTGCACGAAAGGTTCGGGGTAAAAGCCGATGACGATGGTCATCGCCGCCAGCCCTGCGATTGGTATGATCATGGCGCGCGTCACGCGAGCGGGTGCGCGGTCTGGCGTTTGGTATATCCCGTCGGGATGTGGTTTCCAGAATGCCATGCCCCAGATTTTCGTCATGGAGAAGATGGTCAGCAAGCCCACCAGAAGCGAGACAAAGGCGATGAACCATGCGTCAATCTCCAGCGCCGCTTTCACGATCAGATACTTCGCCCAAAAGCCCGATAGCGGCGGAAAGCCCGCCAGCGAAAACGCAGGGATGATAAACAGCGCCGCGAGCAGGGGCGCGGATTTATACAGCCCGCCAATGCGGTTCAGATCTGTGCTGCCCGCATATTGCTGCGCCAGCCCCGCCACAAAGAACAGATTGGCCTTCACGATGATATGGTGCACCAGATAGAATACGCCCCCCACCAGCGCCAAGGGCGTGAACAGCGCCAGCCCCAACGTCATATAGCCAATCTGGCTGATAATGTGGAAAGACAGGATTTTGCGGAAATCCGATTGCGCCGCAGCCCCGATCACGCCTGTAAACATGGTCAGAACCGAAACCCACAGCAGGATTTCATGCGTAAAGCCCACATCGCCCACAAAAACCAGCGTGAACATCCGCATCAGCGCATATACACCCACCTTTGTCAGCAGCCCCGCAAACACGGCGGAAATGGCGAAATAGGGCGTGTGATAGCTGGCAGGCAGCCAGAAAAACAGCGGAAACACCGCCGCCTTCACGCCAAAGCCCACCATAAACATCATGGCGATTACGGTAATCAGGCCCTGATTTTCCGCCTGCGCCACCGCTTGGCGCAGATCGGCCATGTTCAGCGTGCCTGTCACCCCATAGAGTAGCCCGATGCCCGACAGGAAAATCAGCGTCGAGACAAGGTTGAGCGCTACATATTTTATGCCCGCATCCAGCCTGTCTTTGCCGCCACCGATCACCAGCAGCGAGAAAGAGGCAATCAGCATCACTTCGAACCAGACATAGAGGTTGAACAAATCGCCTGTCAGGAAAGCCCCTGTCACACCTGCAATCAGCACCTGAAACAGCGCGTAAAAGCCAAGGCGCTCTGTCTTTTCGGGGATTTCGCCCAAAGCATAGATGGCGGTTGCCAGCCCCGTAATAGCGGTAATTACCACCATCACCGCGCTCAGGTAATCGGCCACCAGCGTAATGCCGAAAGGCGCGTTCCAGTTTGACATCTGCGCCGCGATAACCCCTTCATTCAGAACGGCCACCATCAACACTGCCGAAACAACCAGCGACAGCCCCGAACCCGCCAGCGAAATCCAGCGCCCGGCCGGATAATTGCGCGCAAGATAGGCCACCACCGCCGTGGCAAAGGGCACGGCGATGGGCATCACAAGAACCCAACTCATTTTGTGGCATCCTCCTTGGGTTCTGCAAAGCGCATCTCATCGGTATCGACTGTTTGCATGCGCCGATAGCCTTCAAAGGCCAAAGCCAGCGCAAAAGCCAAAAGGCCAAAGCCAATCACAATGGCCGTCAGCACCAGCGCTTGGGGCAGGGCGTTGCCCACCACACTTACAGGCGCATCGGCCCCGTAAGGCACCAGCGCAGGCGCGCCCTTGGTCATCCGGCCAGAGGCGAAGATTGTCAGGTTCACAGCATTGGACAGCAAGATCAGACCGAACAGGAAGCGCATGAAATTGCGCGCCAGCATCAGATACACAGCCGCCGCTGTCAGAACACCAATCACGATTGCGGTGAGGGCTTCCAGCTCAGGTCTCCTCCTCGAAAGCATAGGTCAAGGATAAGATCCCTCCCAAAACCACCAGATATACCCCGATATCGAATACCAGAACCGTATTCACCGAGAAGGCTGCGGTTTCATAACTGTCCCCGCCCACCCAATACCATTGCCCGGTAAAGAACGGATCGCCCAGAAAGAACGAAAACAGCCCCGCGAGCAGCGCAATCCCAAGGCCCAGCATGGCGATCACTTCAGGGGCCATGCGCAGCGCCTTGCGCGCCTCCGCCGGGCCACAGGCCAGTGAATAGACGATAAAGGCCACTGCCCCGATCAGCCCGCCGATAAACCCGCCGCCGGGCAGATGATGCCCGCGCAGCAGCATGAACAGCGAAAACACGAATAACAGCGCCACCAGCAAGCGGGCAGCGGCTGTAAA
>JAIUNA010000271.1 GCA_022565265.1 Roseinatronobacter sp.
CAGGCTCAGATATCGAGTGTATTTTCGCGTTCCCATCTGCTGAAATGAGAGACGAAGGAATTCCATTCCTGCCGTTTGAGTTTGAGGAAAGCGCGCGAGAAATCCGCGCCCATCATCTCTGTCAATTCACTGTCAGCCTCGTAGGCGCGCAGGGCGTCGAGGAGGTTGAGGGGCAGTTTTGGGGCGCCTTCCACTTTATGGCCTTCGGCATACATGTCGATATCCCAGCGTTTGCCGGGATCGGCCTTTGCGTGAATGCCGCTTAGCCCTGCGGCAATGATCACGGCTTGCAGCAGATAGGGATTGGCCGCGCCATCGGGCAGGCGCAGTTCAAACCGCCCCGGCCCCGGCACGCGCACCATATGGGTGCGGTTATTGCCTGTCCATGTCACCGAATTGGGTGCCCATGTGGCACCCGACATGGTGCGCGGGGCATTGATGCGCTTGTAGCTGTTCACAGTGGGATTGGTGATCGCGGCAAGGGCGCTGGCATGTTTCATGATACCGCCCAGAAATTGCGCGCCTTGCTCTGACAGGCCCAATTCGCCCGTAGGGCCTGTCCCGCCCTGAATGGCAAAGGCGTTGCGCCCCTTGCCCTTGCCCGGCGCATCCCAGACCGACACATGCACATGGCAGCCATTGCCTGTCAGCCCCTCTATGGGTTTGGGCATGAATGTGGCGCGCAGCCCGTGCTTCTCGGCCACAGATTTGACCATGAATTTGAAAAAGCTGTGCTTGTCGGCCGTGGCCAGCGCATCATCATACTCCCAATTCATCTCGAACTGGCCATTCGCATCTTCATGGTCGTTCTGATACGGCCCCCAGCCCAGATCGAGCATGTAATCGCAAATCTCGCGCACCACATCATAGCGGCGCATGATGGCCTGCTGGTCATAGCAGGGCTTGGCGGCAGTATCATACGGGTCTGAAATCTGCTGGCCATCGGCAGTAAGCAGGAAAAACTCGGCCTCGATCCCGGTTTTCACATGCAGCCCTTCGGCGGCAGCCGCGGCAATCTGGCGGCGCAGCACATTGCGCGGGGCCTGCGCCACATCCTGCCCCTCCATCACGCAATCAGCCGCCACCCAGGCCACTTCCGGCTTCCACGGGATCTGGATCACCGAAGACGGATCGGGCACGGCCAGCATATCAGGATGGGCAGGCGTCAGATCCAGCCATGTGGCAAAGCCCGCAAACCCCGCGCCATCGCGCTGCATATCGGCAATGGCCTGTGTCGGAACCAGCTTCGCGCGCTGCCCCCCGAAGAGATCGGTATAGGAAATCATGAAATATTTGATGCCGCGCTCTGCCGCGAATTGTGCAAGATCGAGTGTCATTGTCCTGTCCCTGTTGGTCGCGTGGTCTTGAAGTAAAAACGCGGGCCAGACATCTTGCCTGACCCGCGTTCTGATCTGTTAATACCCTGTTCCCGGCTTGCCGGGATACCAATCTGTGCCCGCAAGCGGGATTTGCGCCATCGCCGCCGCCTCCATCGTCAGCGCGCACAGATCTTCGGGTTCGAGATTGTGCAGATGGTTGTGGCCGCAGGCGCGCGCGATGGTCTGCGCTTCCAGGGTCATCACCTTCAGGTAATTGCGCAAACGCCGCCCCCCCTCTATCGGATCAAGCCGCGCGGCGAGAACAGGGTCTTGCGTGGTAATGCCGGCCGGATCGCGCCCTTCATGCCAGTCATCATAGGCCCCCGCCGTTGTGCCAAGCGCGTTATATTCGGCCTCGTATTTCGGATCATTATCCCCCAGCGCCACAAGGGCCGCCGTGCCAATGGCCACCGCATCCGCCCCAAGCGCCAGCGCCTTGGCCACATCGGCCCCGGTGCGGATACCGCCCGAAATCACAAGCTGCACCTCGCGGTGCATCCCCAGATCCTGCAACGCGCGCACGGCCGGGCGGATACAGGCCAGTGTCGGCAGGCCCACATTCTCGATGAACACATCCTGCGTGGCGGCCGTGCCGCCCTGCATGCCATCCATCACCACCACATCCGCGCCGGCCTTCACCGCCAGCGCCGTGTCATAATAAGGCCGCGTGCCGCCCACTTTCACATAGATCGGCACTTGCCAGCCTGTGATCTCGCGCAGCTCCAGGATCTTGATCTCCAGATCATCCGGCCCTGTCCAATCGGGGTGGCGGCAGGCAGAGCGCTGGTCAATCCCCTTGGGCAGCGTGCGCATTTCCGCCACCCGATCCGAGATTTTCTGCCCCAACAGCATCCCGCCGCCGCCCGGTTTCGCGCCCTGCCCCACCACAATCTCGATCGCATCGGCGCGGCGCAGATCATCGGGGTTCATCCCATAGCGCGAGGGCAGATATTGATAGACCAGCTTGGTGGAATGGCCGCGCTCTTCCGGCGTCATGCCGCCATCACCCGTGGTGGTGGATGTGCCCGCCCCCGAGGCGCCGCGCCCCAGCGCCTCCTTGGCCTGCGCCGAGAGTGCGCCAAAGCTCATGCCCGCGATGGTGATGGGAATATCCAGCTCGATAGGCTTTTTGGCAAAGCGCGTGCCAAGGGTCACGCGCGTGTCACAGGTCTCGCGGTAGCCTTCCAGCGGGTAGCGGCTGATCGAGGCCCCCAGAAACAGCAGATCATCAAAATGGGGCACGCGCCGTTTCGCGCCGCCGCCGCGAATATCGTATATCCCCGTTGCCGCTGCGCGCCGGATTTCGGCATTGATCGGGTTTGTGAAGGTGGCAGATTGCAGCGGAACTGTCTGCGGAATGCGTTTGTCCTGGGTGGTCATGGGTCATGTCCCTCAATAAGCCGCAGCATTGTCTATATTGAAATTATACAGCTTGCGCGCCGATCCATAGCGGCGAAACTCTTCCGGCTTGGCATCCGCACCCGCACGCGCCAAGAGATCGCGCAAAATCTCCAGATGTTCTGGGCGCATCTCTTTCTCGATGCAATCCGCCCCAAGGCTTTTGACAGAGCCGCGCACAAACAGCCGCGCCTCATACAGCGAATCTCCCAGCGCATCGCCCGCATCACCGCACACCACCAGCGTGCCCGCCTGCCCCATAAAGGCCGACATATGCCCGATATTGCCATGCACAACGATATCTATGCCCTTCATGGATATCCCGCAGCGCGAGGCGGCATTGCCCTTGATCACCAACAACCCCCCGCGCCCCGTGGCACCGGCATATTGGCTGGCATCGCCGTCAACGATCACTGTGCCCGACATCATGTTCTCGGCCACACCCGGCCCGGCAGAGCCTGTGACATGCACCGTGGCCTGTTTGTTCATGCCCGCGCAGTAATAGCCCGTAGAACCGCGCACCGTCACCTCGATCGGCGCATCCAGCCCCACCGCAATCGCATGCGCCCCGCGCGGGTTGAGGATTTCCCATTGGGTTGCGTTGGTCTGCTGGCTTTGCGCCTGCAACGCGGCGTTCATCTCGCGCAAGGCCTGGCTTGCAAGGTCGATTGTCTGCATGGCTCAATGGCTCCAGAAATAAACAGTGGCAGGCTCCGGCTCCCAGACGCGGGCAGTCTCTATGCCCGGCAGGCCCACCAGCGCCCGGTATTCAGACCCGAAAGCCACATATTGATCGGTTTCCGCCATCACCGCAGGCTTGCAGGCAATGTGATCGCGCACCACGCCAAACCCATCGCGCGTGCCAACAACAAAGGTGAAAAACCCGTCCAGATCCTCAATCGCACCCGCCAGCGCCTGCCCCAGCGACGCCCCTTCGCGCATCTTCCATGTCAGATAGGCCGCCCCCACTTCGGTGTCATTCTCGCTGTCAATGCGCAGCCCCTCGCGCTTGAGCCGGCGCCGCCAATTGTTGTGATTGGACAGCGAGCCATTATGCACAAGGCACTGATCCGCCCCCGTGGAAAACGGATGCGCCCCTTGCGTCGTGACCGCCGATTCCGTCGCCATGCGCGTATGGCCAATCCCATGCGTGCCCGACATCGATGCAAGATCAAACCGGCGCGCCACTTCCCGCGGCAATCCGGTCTCCTTGTAAATCTCAATCCGCGCCCCGTCGCTCATTACCCGCACACCAGGGCGCAGCCCGGACAGCGCAGCACGCGCCGCACCGCCCAGCGCCGCAGGCAAATCCAAAACCCCATGGCTGTCCTTGCGCCGAAACCCGACATCCACACCCAAAGCCAGCCCCAAATCCGCTGCCAGAGACGCAAAATCTTCCTCCGCACTGTCAGACTGAACCGTCAACTTCACCCGACCAGCCGCACCATCCCCATAAATCGCTATCCCAGCACTGTCAGGCCCGCGATCCGTCATCGTCACAAGCATATCCCCAAGCAAAGCCCCAAGCCGAGGCTCCAAGCCCTTGTCCTTCAAAAACAACCCAACAATCCCACACATCCTCAACACTCCCCAAATCCACCTCGCA
>JAIUNA010000272.1 GCA_022565265.1 Roseinatronobacter sp.
CTGCAATCGCGCATGCCGGCGCGGCTGGGGACCAAGCAGATAGAGCTAAGCCTGAGCGCGCATGAGGCCTTTGTAAATGGCGATATCGCCTATCTGCACCAGCACCGGATTGCGCCGATGGCATGGTCGCCCCTTGCAGGGGGCGGGCTGGCCAGCGCGGCGGGCCTGCGCGCAAAGCTGGATGCCTTGGGCGCGGATTGCGGCACAGATTGGAGCGCGGTTGCCGTGGCTTGGCTGCTGCACCACCCGGCGGGCATTATACCGGTGATGGGCACGAATACCCTGTCACGCATTGCCCGGATTTCAGATGCCCTGCGCGTGCCGATGGATCGTCAGACATGGTATGAGCTATATACATTGGCCCTTGGGCGCGAGGTGGCGTGATGGCGGATGGCGGGCAGCTGCAACCCATGGAGTTTGTCCCCGGCCCCAAGGCTGCGCGCGCCCTGCGCGATGCCTTGGGGTGTTTTGCCACGGGCGTAACGCTGGTGACGATTGAAAGCGCCGAAGGGCCAATGGGTTTTGCCGCAAACAGTTTTGCCGCTGTCTCGCTTGATCCGGCGCTGGTGCTGTGGTCGCCTGCGAAATCTTCGCGCCGCTTTGGGCATTACCTTGGCGCTTTGCATTATGCGATTCATGTTCTGCCGCAAACGGCGCATGGGATGCTGGCGCGGTTTGCACGCGATGGCGCGGGGTTTGACGGGCTGGATTTTGCCCGTAACGCCGATGGCGTGCCCGTCTTGCCGCAGGCGTTGGCGCGGTTCGAGTGCCGCCAGCACGCCACGCATGATGGGGGGGATCATGTGATCATTGTGGGCGAGGTGCTGCGCGCAGCCTGCCAACCGGGGGAACCGCTGATCTTTGCGCAAGGAAAATACGGCGGGTTCAGCCCTTTGGGCTGAGGCGCACCCGTCCCTTTGGGAGAAGGGGCGAAACATGGGGGGAGAGATGATGCAGGGGCTTATAGGCCTGTCCAAACTCTTTGCGCTGGTCAATGCCAGTGCGCTGGCGCTTGGCCGTTGGCTGGGGGCCGCCTGCATTTTGCTGATGGTGATCTTCATCCTTGCGCAAGTGTTTTTCCGCTATGTTATCGGGCTGGCTTTGCCTTGGCCGGAAGAGGCTTCGCGCTTTTTGATGTTGTGGTCTGCGGGGTTGATGATTGGCACGGCCTACAGGCGCGGCGGGTTTGTGGCCATTGAATTGCTGGTGGCCCTGTTGCCGGGCCTGTTGCGCCATCTGCTGACATTGGCGCTACTGTCGCTGGCCTTGGTAATCTTGTGGAAGGCTTGGCAGATCGGGCTGCGCGAGGTGACGGGGCTGGCGGGGCGCTTTGGCACAGATAGCCTGAATGTGCCCACAAGCTGGGATTTGTCCTCTTGGCGCAAAGTGCCCAAAAGCTGGCAGATGTCCTCTATGCTGGTGGGGATCGCTGCGCTGATATCGGTCACGCTGGAACTGATCCTGCGCGAGGTGATTTCGGCGTTGGGGCGGCGCGATGATCTGCCTGCAATCAGTGATCAAGTCATGTTGGGGGCGGAATAGATGCTCAGTTTCTTTTTGCCGCTGTTTCTGGTCTTGCTGTTTTTGGGCCTGCCTGTGTTTTTCGCATTGCTGGCCGCGCCGGGGTTGTTGCTTTGGGCCGCGGGCATGGAGCGCGACATCACGCTTCTGTATCGCAATGTCTATAACGGGAGGGACAGTTTCCCGTTGATGGCGATTCCGTTTTTCATGCTGGCGGGTGAATTGATGAATCGCGGCGGAATCACCCTGCGACTGGTGGAATTTTCGCAAGCGCTGGTGGGCCATTTTCGGGGCGGGTTGGCGCATGTGAATGTGGTGTCGTCCATGCTGTTTGCGGGGCTGTCCGGCTCTGCGGTGGCGGATGTCTCGGCGCTTGGGTCTATGCTTATCCCGGCGATGGAGAAGAACGGCTATAAAAAGCGCTTTGCGGCTGCGATCACGGCAGCAAGTTCGATCATCGGGCCGATCATCCCGCCATCGGGGATCATGATCATCTATGCCTATGTGATGGGTGAAAGCGTGGCGGCGCTGTTTCTGGCAGGCATTGTGCCGGGTATTCTGATGGCAGTGGGGCTGATGATTGCCGTGGCCCTGATGGCCGATAAATATGAGCTGCCCGCCGCTACCCGCCGCGCCAGTTGGGGCGCGCGTGGGCAGGCCTCCTTGCGCGCCTTTTGGCCGTTGATGACACCAGTCATCATTCTGGGCGGTATCCTTGGCGGCATCATGACCCCGACAGAGGCCGCCGCTGTGGCCGTGGGCTATGCGTTTTTTGTGGCGCTGTTCATCATGCGCACACTGAAGCTGCGCGACATCCCCGATATCCTGACGCGCGCGGGCATCACCTCGGCAGTGGTGCTGCTGCTTGTGGGGGCGGCAATGGCCTTCAAGACAGTGGCCGCCCTTGCCCGCACACCAGAGCAGATGGCGGGTATCATCCTTGCCCTGTCCGATAACCCGCTGGTGCTGCTGTTTTTGATAAACCTGTTGTTGTTCCTTGTGGGCATGTTTCTGGATGCAGGCCCGGCCATCATCATTCTTGGCCCCATCCTTGGCCCCATCTTTGTGGAGCTGGGCGTGGATTCGGTGCATTTCGCCATCATCATGGCGGTCAATCTGACAGTGGGGCTACTCACCCCGCCCATGGGGCTGGTGCTTTTTGTTACCTCTTCCGTATCGGGATTGCGGATCGAGACCCTCTCGAAAGCGATCCTGCCATTTCTGGCAGTCCAGATCATCGTGATCTTTCTGTTGACCTATATTCCCGCGCTAACGCTGACTGTGCCGCGTCTGTTCGGGTTTGTGCAATGATCTTCACATATCCAAGGGAGGAAACCAGATGTTGAAGACGACCCTGAAGTCGCTGCTTGTGGCGACATTGTTTGCCGCGCCGGTTGGCACGGCTTTCGCGCAGGATATCACCCTGCGCGCCACTGCCACCTCGAACGAGGATGACGAGGATTATGACGGGCTGGTGGTATTCAAAAGCTTTGTCGAAAACGCCTCTAACGGGGCAATTGCGGTGGAGCTGTTCATCGGCACGCAGCTTTGCACACGCGGCGATGAATGTCTGGCTGGCGTGGCCGATGGCTCTATCGATATTTTCGTGTCCACCTCTGGCGGGGCGGCGGGGCTGTTTCCCTATATTCAGGTGCTGGATTTGCCCTACCTGATGAGCAATGACCGCGTGGCCGAATATATCCTGACGCAAACCAGCTTTACCCGCGAAATCCGCGATCTGGCGCTGGCCGATAGCGATGGGCTGATCCGGCTGATGACTGTGGGCAATACAGGTGGCTGGCGCAGCTATGCCAATACCCAGAAGCGGGTGGAAACCCCGGCCGATCTGGCGGGCATGAAAATGCGCACAGTGCCTGCCGATCTGCCGCAAACGCTGGCAACCGCCCTTGGCGCGGCCCCCACACCGATTGCGTGGCCGGAACTCTTCACCTCGCTGCAAACGGGTGTTGTGGAAGGCACGGCAAACGGGATCACCGATATCATGAACATGCGTTTCACCGATGCCGGGCTGAAATATCTGACGCTGGACAATCACAGCTATATGGGGGCGTTCTGGTGGATGACGAACGAGCGGTTCATGGGCATGTCTGATGAACATAAGCGCATTATTCTGGATGGGTTTGATGCGCTGCAACAGGCCACATTCGCCAGCCCGAAACGCAAAGAAATTGCGGCTTATGACGCATTCCGCGCGGCGGGCGGGGAAATCTATGTGCCCACGGAAGAGCAGAAAGCCGCCTTCAAGGCCGCCGCTGACCCCGCGTTCGATTGGTTCCGTGGCAATGTGCCTTTCGGCCCGGAAGTGCTGGACAGCTTCATGGCCCATGCTGCCGCAGCCGAGGCACAGATCGACGCCGCACGTATGGCGGATATGAACTGAGCCAGAACATATGGCATAAATAGGGAATGCCCGGCAGGTTTGCCGGGCATTTTTGTATCATCCTCATCGCGTGCGCCGTTTTAGCCATACAGCCCCGCCATGCGCGCGCGCAGGCGGATAAGGGCAAGAACAGTGTCTATCGTGGGGGTTGGGGTTTGGGTCAGATGGCCCAGCTCCTGCACTGCACTTACCAGCGCGTCAATCTCCATCGGGCGGCCTGCATCAAGGTCTTGCAACATGGATGTGCGATGCGCGCCCACTGCCGCGCCGCCATCTATCCGGCGATCCACATCAATGGGAAATTTCACACCCAGCTTTTCATCAATCTCTAGCGCTTCAACCATCATGGCGCGGGCGACAGCACTCGTGCCGGTATCGGTGAAAAGCACATCCAGCGTGTAATGTGTGAGCGATGAAATGGGGTTGAAAGACAGGTTGCCAAA
>JAIUNA010000273.1 GCA_022565265.1 Roseinatronobacter sp.
GGCGGGGCGCAACACATACCCCCAGCAGGCCCGGCGCGGGCCAGCGCAGATGCCGCCATCGCCGCATGGGTAGCGCGCTGGGACACGCCCCCAAGCGGGGAACTGACCGCCCTGCCGCCCCCGGATATTGCGCCACAGCCAGACGCGCTACAGGCCATGACATTGCCCAATAGCGAGGCACCGCGCCTGATACAGACCCTGACGCGCGCGCCACAGCCAGAAGCACTGCCCCCAACACAACCGCCCCTGCCGCCAGAACTGTTTGCCCAGCCGGAACTCCGCGATACCCCCCGCCCGCGCGCGCGGCCCGCGCCGCAGCCAGCGCCGCAGCAATCGCGGCCCGCACCTGCGCAGCCGCGCGAGATAACCCCACCAGCGGCCACACGCGCGGCCGGGCAGGGTGCGGCGGCGCAACAGGGACAAGGGCAGGCACAAACGCAAAGCGGGGCCAATGCCAGTGCCAGCCAGCTTGCGCAATGGGGCGGCGGTATCCGCGCCGCGATCCAGCGCCAGCAACGCAACCCCGGCCTGCGCGCTGCGGGAATTGTGCATCTGCGCTTGCATGTCAGCACGCAAGGGCGGCTTGAAGGGGTGCGATCACACAAAGCTCTGGCAAATCCGCGCTGGACAATGCCGCCATGCGCGCTGTGCAGCGCGCCCGCCTGCCGCGCGCCCCCGCCGGGCTATCTGGCAGCCATCAATTCAATCTGCCATTGCGTTTCGAATGACGGGCGGCGCGGGCCTTGCCACAGCAATGCAACGCCCCGCCCCTGCCGCGCCACGATAAACTGTGCAACTGGCTCAAACTGCGTCTGAATATGGATGCAGCACAATTCACAGGCATTGATGAATTTGGTCGAAAAGCTCTTGAACACCGTCTGTGATCAGGCCATCGTAGAGCCACGAGATGCGCAAAGTTTAGCAGCCTCTGCCCCGGAATGTGTGTTTTGCCATTTTGGGGCCAAGTTGCAGCGCATAACGTTTCTGTATCGGGACGACATAATAAAAAGGCGCGGCGAATGACCGCAGACTCATCTGATGTCTTTCTGGAATTTGACAGGGTGCAGAAAAGCTATGATCAGCAAACGCTTGTTGTGCGGAATTTCAATCTTTCCGTTGCGCGCGGCGAGTTTGTTACCCTGCTTGGCCCCTCTGGTTCTGGCAAATCCACTGTTTTAATGATGCTTGCAGGGTTTGAAAGCCTGACCAGTGGCGATATTCGGCTACAGGGGCGTTCGATTGCACGGACTGCGCCTTATGATCGTGATATCGGCATGGTGTTTCAGAATTATGCGCTTTTTCCGCATATGAGCATTGCCGAAAATCTGGCCTACCCCCTCAAGATCCGCAAACAGCCAAAGGATGAAATCGCGCGCAAAGTGCGCGAATATCTGGAGCTGGTGGAACTGGGCAACTTTGGCAACCGCACCCCCGCGCAGCTATCTGGCGGCCAACGCCAGCGCGTGGCGCTGGCGCGCGCGCTGATCTTTGCCCCGCGCCTTGTCTTGATGGATGAACCACTGGGCGCGCTGGACAAGAAATTGCGCGAACAGATGCAGTTGGAAATCACGCGCCTGCACAAGCAGCTTGGCTTTACTGTCATCTATGTCACTCATGACCAATCCGAAGCGCTGACAATGTCGAACAGGATTGCGGTATTCAATGCCGGTGTGGTGCAGCAATGCGATGCGCCCGAAACGCTGTATGAAACGCCCTGCAACGGGTTTGTGGCCGATTTCATTGGCGAGAACAACTTTCTGCCGGGAGAGTTGGTGGCGCTTGAAGGCGATGTGGCGCTGGTGCGGATATCGTCGGGCGATGTGGTGCGCACGCGCAAGGCAGATGCAGACAAGGTAGGGATGCGCTGCAATGTCTCTGTGCGGCCAGAAAAGCTGTTTCTCATGCCCTCGGATCATCCGTTTGATACCACCTTTTCGGCGCGCTTTGCCAACAAACTGTATGTGGGGGATTTTATCCGCTATTTCTTCGCTCTGCCTGATGGCACAGAATTGGTGGTCAAGGTTCTCAACGATCTTGCCGCCCCTGATTATGCAGAAGGGCAGGAAGTGACACTCGCCGCAGCAACCCGCGATTGCTCTGCCTTCGCACCGCACCGCCCGCAAGAGGCGGATTGAACACACACACCAAACAAAGAAACGCACAGTTTTGACAACAGAGGAGACGACCATGAAAAGACTGACCAAATTTCTGGCAGCAACCGCGATCACCGCGCTTGCAGCCCCTGCCATCGCGCAGGATATGACAGTGGTTTCCTTCGGGGGGGCCTATGGGGCCGCCCAGCGCACCCATATGATAGACCCATTCATGGCCCAATCTGGCGCGAATATCCTGTTTGAGGATTATTCAGGCGGGATTGCCGAGATCAAGGCGCAGGTCGAGGCCGGAAACATCCTGTGGGATGTGGTGGATATTGAAGTGATCGATCTGGAGCGCGCGTGCTCTGAAGGGCTTTTGGAAGTCATCCCGCGCGATATTCTGCCCGCCGGCGATGATGGCACGCCCGCACTGGAAGATTTCTACCCCGAAGCACTGGCCAATGAATGCGGTGTGGGGGTCATCTTCTGGTCAACGATCTTTGCCTATAATCAGACAGCCTTCCCGGATGGCGGCCCGAAAACCATTGCCGAGATGTTCGATACCGAAGCCTTCCCCGGCCCACGCGCGCTGCGCCGCCGTCCACAGGTGAACATGGAATGGGCACTGATTGCCGATGGCGTACCGCTGGATGAGGTCTATGACATTCTGGCCACACCAGAAGGGCAGGAACGCGCCTTTGCCAAGCTCGATTCGATCCGCGACTCTGTCGTCTGGTTCGATAGCTGGAGTCAGGCGCCCGTTCTGCTCAATGATGGCGGCGCGGTGATTGTGCAATCTGCCAATGGGCGCATTTTTGATGCCGTGGTTCAGGAAAGCCGCCCCTTCGAGCAGGTGTTTGACGGGCAGGTGTTTGATCTGGATGTCTGGGCCATCGTGCGCGGCAGCAGCAAAGTTGATCTGGCGCATGAATTCATTGCCTTCGCCACGGGCACTGTGCCACTGGCCGGAATGCAGGATGTGGCCTACGGCCCAACCCGCCAATCGTCCAACGCGCTGGTTGATCCCGCAGTGGTCCCCTTCCTGCCCTCGTCGCATATCGAAGTTGGTCTGAAGGCAGATGGCATCTTCTGGGCCGATTTCGGCGAAACCTTGGGCGAGCAGTTCAACCAGTGGCGCTTGGGCTGATCCGCTGATCCCAACGCTGCCGGGCGCGCCTGCCGCGCCCGGCAAATTATCCTTTGCCTGCCGATACGAAGGAATGCCATGGCCGATACATCAACCCTCGCGGCGCAGCCCGAACCCCGGAAGAGCCAGCGCGCCACGGCCTCTGCCGCCGATGTGATGCTGACGCCGGCTGAAAAACGCGCTGCGCGCGCCGAATTGCGCCGCAACCGCGCCAAGGCGTTCTTGCTGGTCGCGCCGCTTTTGGTGTTTCTGGGCTTTGCCTTTATCGCGCCAATTGCGACAATGCTGTTTCGCTCGGTGCATAGCCCATCGGTTGCCACGCTGATTCCGCAAACACTGGCAAGCCTTGAGGCATGGAGCGGGCAAGGCCTGCCCGATGACCGCACACAGACAGATTTCGCCCTTGAATTGCGCGCGCTTTTTCTGGATCGCCGCGCCGGGCGTCTGGGCGAAGAGATCAATCGCAGCCTGCCCGGATCTTCCAGCATCATACAGCGCAGCGCGCGCGCACTGGGCGGCATGGAGGAGCAGGCCGTGGCCGAAGCTGGCCCGGCCCTTTTGGCCCAACAGCACGCGGCATGGACGCAGCCTGAAATCTGGCGCACATTGCAACGCGCCGGAGAGGTTTATACAGATCGCTTCTTTCTGACAGCGTTGGATCTGGAACGTAACCCGGAGGGGCGCATTCAGGCCCGCGAATCCGCGCGCATCTATATAGACCTGTATGCCCGAACCCTGCGCATGGCGCTGACCATCACAGTTCTGACAATCCTGTTGGGCTATCCGCTGGCCTTTTATCTGGCGCATCAACGCGCCAGCCGTGCCAATCTGCTGATAATTTTCGTGCTGCTGCCCTTCTGGACATCGCTTCTGGTGCGCACAACCGCATGGATCGCCCTGTTGCAAACCAATGGTGTGGTCAATTCCTCGCTGATGGCGATAGGCATCATATCAGAGCCTCTGACGCTGCTTTATACCGAATTTGCCACTGTGCTGGCGA
>JAIUNA010000274.1 GCA_022565265.1 Roseinatronobacter sp.
GCACGCGCATTGCGCTATCCGATATCATTCTGGCGTTTGCTGCGCTGACAGTGGGGCTGTATATTATCGCCCATGCCGGATTTCTGCGCAATCGCGCAGGCGTTTTCCCGCATGTGAATGACATGTATGCCGCCATTGCCGGGATCGTGCTTATTCTGGAACTCACACGCCGCCTTGCCGGGCTGGCGCTGGTGGTGATTGTGGGCGTGTTCATTGCTTACGGCTTTCTTGGCCCATGGCTGCCGGGCTTTCTGAACCATCGCGGCTATAGCCCGGAGCGGTTTTTTGCCCGTATCTATACGGATATCGGGGTGCTTGGCCCGACAACGGCTGTTTCTTCCACCTATATCATTCTGTTCATTACCTTTGCGGCCTTTTTGCAGGCCAGCCGGGTGGGGGAATATTTTATCAATTTCGCCTTCGCCGCTGCCGGGGGCACGCGGGGCGGGCCTGCGAAAGTGGCGATTTTCGGCTCTGGCCTTATGGGCATGATCAACGGCACATCGGCGGGCAATGTGGTGTCCACCGGTTCGCTGACAATCCCGCTGATGAAAAAAGTGGGCTACAAGCCCCAGACTGCGGCCTCTGTGGAAGCGGCGGCATCCTCTGGCGGGCAGATTCTGCCGCCCATCATGGGGGCAGGCGCCTTCATCATGGCAGAGATCACGGGTATCCAATACCGCGAAATCGTGATTGCCGCCATCATTCCGGCGCTGCTGTATTTCCTGTCGGTCTATTTCATGGTCGATAAGGAAGCGCTGAAAAAGGGCATGCAGGGCCTGCCACGGTCGCAATTGCCAAAATTCCGCGAGATGGCGAAACAGGCGTATCTGTTTATTCCCATCATCATGCTGATCGGCGCGCTATATGTGGGCTATTCGGTGATCCGGGCAGGTACATATGCCATGATCGCGGCCTTTGCTGTCAGTTATATCCGTGTGCTGGTGGATGGGCGTGAAGACGGGATCAAGAACCACCTGATGGGGTTGATCCTGTGTGTTCTGGCCATCATGCCGCTGGTTGTGGGCGCGCAAATCCTCTCGCAGGGCTGGGCTGCGGGCAGCGGGATGCAACTTGTCGTCTCGATCATTATCAGCGCAGTGTCGGTGGCGGGGATTGTGATGACATTGCGCATCAATTAGCCCCTTTCTGCCGGGATTGAAAAGGCAGTGGAACATTTCCGCATGATCCCTTTCGCGCTGGAAATTGCGGCCAAGATGTCTTTGCAGCTGGTGGCCGTCTGTGCGGCGGCGGGTGTGATTGTGGGGATTATCGCCATCACCGGAATTGGCGTGCGCCTGTCGGGTGTGCTGATGGCCATTGCAGGGCAAAGCCAGCTTTTGGCGCTGTTCTTTGCAATGTGTGTGGCAATCATTCTGGGCATGGGCATGCCCACAACGGCGGCCTATGCGGTGGCGGCTTCGGTTATCGCGCCGGGCCTGATCCGCATGGGGATTGAACCACTGACCGCGCATTTCTTCATCTTCTATTATGCGGTTATGTCAGCCATCACGCCGCCTGTGGCATTGGCCGCCTATGCGGGGGCTGCGATTGCGCAATCTGATCCCATGAAAACCTCGGTCGAGGCGTTCAAGATTGGCCTTGCCGCCTTTGTCGTGCCGTTCATGTTCTTCTACAGCTCTGCCCTTCTGATGCAGGGCGAACCGCTGGAGATTGTGCATGTCTTTGTTACGGCAAGCCTTGGCATCTATCTTCTTGCCTCTGCGGTGCAGGGCTGGATTTTCGGGCCGATTGGCGTGGTGCTGCGCATCTTTGTGGGTGTGGCCGCGCTGTCGATGATCGCAGGCGGCTGGACATCCGATCTGATCGGGCTGGCCGTGGCGGGCGCGGTATTCGCCTATCAGCGCTTTGTGGCAAAACCTGCCGCAACTGTTTAAACGGCGCTTGCACAAAAAAACACCCCGCCCCGGAACATCAACCGGGGCGGGGTTTTGTGTTGCGTGAAAGCGGCCGCGCCCTGAGCGCGATCATGGCCAGGGCCAGCCGCCAGCACCCGGCCCGCACTTAGCGTGTCGCGTTCATTCGCAGTCACGCGACCCACTCTAACCTTATGTGATCGCATGTCTTTTTGCGCAAAACCGGTTCCCAGTTTTGCGCGACAGGCGCTAGCCCGCCAAAGCATCCATCTTCTGCGCCAGCGCAAGATCCAGATCCGACAGCCCACCCGCATCATGGGTTGTCAGCACGACATCGACAGTTTTGTAGACATTCGACCATTCGGGGTGATGGTTCATTTTTTCCGCCACCAATGCGGCGCGGGTCATCCAGCCAAAGGCCTCTATGAAATTGGCAAAGACATAGCGCTTTGCAATCGCGTCACGCCCGGCCACCATGTCCCAGCCTGCGGCAAGTAGCGGCTCCAATGCGGTGCGGTCAGTCAGTTTTTCGGCCATCGCTCTCTCCTTTGCGAAAGGGGGCATATTCGGCTAGCACGTGCATTTCATAGGCAATCGCGCGGCCTTCTTCATCCAGATAGCGCGCCACGGCGCGGTGGAACCCCGCTTCGGGGAAATAATGCAGCGAATGCACCTGTGCCGGCAGATAGCCCCGCGCAAGTTTATGTGTTCCCTGCGCTCCGGCCTCTACCCGCGCCAAACCCTGCGCAATCGCAAATTCCATCGCCTGATAATAGCACAGTTCGAAATGCAGGCAGGCATGATCCTCTATGCAGCCCCAATACCGCCCGTAAAGCGTGTTTTGAGCAATGAAATTCAGCGCCCCTGCAACGGGTTGGCCATCGCGTTCGGCCAGCACCAACAGCACATCTTCGCGCATCGTCTCTTGCACAATATCAAAAAATGCGCGTGTCAGATAGGGGGTGCCCCATTTGCGCGCGCCGGTATCTTGGTAGAATAGCCAAAACGCATCCCAATGTTCCGGGTGCAGCGCATCGCCGGTTAGCTGGCGGATGTCCCCGCCAAAGCCCTGCGCGGTGGCGCGTTCCTTGCGGATTGTCTTGCGCTTGCGCGACGACAGCGCCGCCAAAAACCCGTCAAAATTGGCATAGCCGGGGTTTTCCCAGTGGAATTGTTCTGTCACGCGGGGCAAGAACCCCTGTTCGGCCCCCAAAGCGGCCTCTGTGCTTGTGCAAAAAGTGACATGCGCCGAAGACAGGCCATGCTCGCGCGCAAGCTGCGCCATGGCCTGCAAGATCGCCACCGCGCCTGCGCCTTCAAACCCGTCGCGGCACAAAAACCGCCGCCCCGTGGCGGGGGTGAAGGGCACTGCCAGTTGCAGCTTGGGGTAATAGCGCCCGCCAGCGCGCGCATAGCCCTGCGCGAAAGTGTGGTCAAAGATATACTCGCCCTGCGAGTGGCGCTTGATATACAGTGGCGCGGCAGCCACCAGCTGCCCGCCCTGATGCACCAGAATATGCTGTGGCTCCCAGCCGGTGCCGGGGCCGACAGAGCCTGACCTCTCCAACGCCCAGAGAAAGCGGTGGGTGGTGAAGGGGTCAAGCGCGGGCCGCGCCGCTGCTGGATTGGCGCAAGCATCCCAGTCGGACGCCTGCACCTGCCCCAGATCGCCACAAAGCGAAACTGTCAGCGCGGCCCCATCCATCACAGCGCGGCCAACAATGCCTCGCCTGCCGAGACCTCGCATGTGCCGGGGCTTTCTTCCAGATGCAGCACTGTCACCGCGCCATCGTCCACCAGCATGGCATAGCGCTTGGAACGGCCCATCAGCCCCACGGGGGGCGCATCAAAATCCATCCCGATCGCTTTGGTAAAGGCGCCTGTGCCATCGGCCAGCAATGTCAGCCCGGCCTCTGTTGCGCCTGTGGCCGCGCCCCAAGCTTTCATCACGAAAGGATCATTCACGGACAGGCAGATAATCTCTTCCACGCCCTTGGCATCGAACCCGGCCTTGCTGCGGATAAAACTGGGCACATGCGCGCTGTGGCAGGTGGGGGTATAGGCCCCCGGCACGGCAAAGATAACAACCTTGCGGCCCGCCGTCAGGCTGGAAAGTTCCACCTGCTCTGGCCCATTGGCCCCAAAGCGCGAAAATGTGGCATCTGGCAATCTGTCGCCTGTGGAAATTGTCATAGGGTATGATCCTCGTTCTCTTGTGGTTATCCGTTGCCAGAACATAGTATAGCCTGCGGCAGCGGCCAGAGGGAAAGGCAAGAGAATGCACAGGATCGTCGTGATCGGGGCGGGGCAGGCCGGGGCCTCTCTGGTGGCAAAACTGCGCGCCTTGGGGCATGGCGGGCC
>JAIUNA010000275.1 GCA_022565265.1 Roseinatronobacter sp.
AATTGACAGAGATGATGGGCGCGGATTTCTCGCGCGCTTTCCTCAAACTCAAACGGCAGGAATGGAATTCCTTCGTCTCTCATTTCAGCAGATGGGAACGCGAAAATACACTCGATATCTGAGCCTGACCGTCTGTTAGAGCGTGTCGCGTTTATTTGCATGCACGCGACCCACTCTAACCTTAAGTGACTGCATGTCTTTTTGCGCAAAACCGGTTCCCACTTTTGCGCGACATGCTCTAGCGTCGCCGGATCATGTTCCGGCGGCGCGCATGCGGAGTGGCCATCACGCGCGCGGCCGCTCTTTCTTTGGGTCGTAATGCGCAAAAGGCACGATCTGCGCGGGCAGGCGCTTTTGATATCCGTCCAGCTTGCCGAGTTCCAGCGCGGTGCCGATCTCTGCATGGGTGACATCCACTCGCGCCAGCGCGATGGTCTTTCCCAAAAGCGGCGAGCGCATTGCTGATGTCACCTCACCCACCTGCGCACGGCCCAGATACACGCGATCGCCGTGGCCGACATCTACATTGCTGTCGATATCCAGCCCCACGAGCTTGCGTGCGGGGTGTTCTTTCCGCCGGATCAGCGCCGCGCGCCCGATGAATTCATCGGCCTTCGATTTGAGCGGCCCGGTAAAACCGATCCCGGCCTCGAAGGGATCTGTCTGGTCACTGAAATCATACCCTGCGAAGATACGCCCGGCCTCGATCCGCACCATATCCAGCGCTTCCAGTCCAAAGGGTTTCAGGCCATGATCCTTGCCTGCCGTCCAGATCGCATCAAACACTGTGGCACAATCGCGCGGGTGGCACATCACTTCATAGCCCAACTCGCCTGTATAGCCAGTACGCGACACCACCAATGGCACACCGTCATGTGTGTGCAGCCGCGCGGGGGTAAAGCGAAACCACTCCAATTGGTCGAATGTCGGGCGGTGCGGCGCTGTCCAGATAATCTTGCGCAACAGGTCGCGGCTCTCTGGCCCCTGCACCGCGACATTGTGCAGTTGGTCGGTTGAAGACCGCACCAGAACTTTCAGGCCAAGGCTTTCGGCCTGCTCTCTGATCCATGTGCCCCCATAATCATTGCCACCAATCCAGCGAAAATTGTCGCGCCCAAGCCGAAAGAGCGTTCCGTCATCTATCATGCCGCCATGTGGGTAACACATGGCAGTATAGACGACGCCGCCCTCTGAGAGCTTTCGCACATCGCGGGTGAAGACATATTGGCACAGTGCTTCCGCATCCGGCCCAGTGATCTCGAACTTGCGCAGGGGCGAAAGATCCATGATCACGGCCTTCTCGCGACAGGCCCAGTATTCGTCAATCGCGCCAGTCTGTGCAAAGGAACTGGCCAGCCAGTAACCGTTATACTCGACAAAATTGCCGGTATGCTTGGCAAAGCTTGCGTGAAAGCCGGTTTCCTTGGTCATCTTTGGCTCCGAATCTGGGGTGGCGCGGATCGCAATTGCGCGCTTGAACGTTTCTTTGCCGCTATAGGTGCGCACATGAATATCGGTCGGGTTCCAGCCGTTTGCGGCTGTGGTATCATCCGGGCAGGCGGAACTTACGCAAACCAGATCTGTCAGCGCGCGCAACAAAACATAGTCACCGGGGCGCGACCACGGTTCGTCAGCATACATGACACCATGTGCATCCAGCCCGGTATTGAAGAAGAAATTGATCGCCATCCAGCCCGGACGCGGATCAGCCCCAAAGGGTGCAAGCGCGCCGTTGAAGTTATCTGTGCAGTTCACATGGCCCGGATAGCCGATATCGTCGTAATATTTCGCAGCGCAGGCCATGGCAAAGGCATCGTGCCGCCCGCAAGTGTCTTGCACCACTTCGACCAGTGCTTCCATATCCTGATCGTAATATTTCGCGTGCAGCCCTGGCATTGGATAGGCAAGGCCCATCAAGGTGCGCGTCGTTGTCACATCCAACGGGCGCTGCAAGCCCTTGTCCAGTTTGCGCGCCGAGAAGCACTGGAAATCTGTGCACTGACGGCCATCGACATCGAGGATCTGAATATAATCGCCCGCTTTGACGAAATAGGCCTCGGCCGTGGCGGAATGGATGCGGATATCTGCCAGCGGGTCTGCGAGAGGGTCAGGCAATTCGAAGCGAACATGTGGTCTGAGCATGCTGCGCGTTATGGTGGCCGTGATTGGCGTTGCGGTATTCTGACGCTCGAAATCCATCACCCCACCGGGCGCAGCAATTATCGCAACACTGTCACGCGTGGCGCGAAAACATTCCTCGGTGCCCGCAGGAGTTGTTGATCCGAAAAGGTGCAGCGCAGCAGCCTTCGCAAGGTCAATCTGCCGGGCCGCGATGCCCCTGCGCACATTGCGCAAAGAGCTATCCGCGGTGTCGAGCATGGCCATCAGACCGTCAGCTTTCCCCGAAGCTGCCGCACCGAGGATTGCCGGGTCGGCGCGGCCTGTCGCATCTGCAACCACGATTTCGCAGCGTTGCCCACCTTCATCATTCCGCAGGCACAGCTTGTCACCAGCGTCGAGGGTGACAACAATCGCTCCAGCCCCCTCGATGACATAACGCTCAGTGCCCGGAGGCAAAGAAAAGACACGCGGGGTCAGAATGGTACTGGGCCGGGGCGGGCCTGGACGGACAGGAAAAAAAAGAGAGTCTTGCACTGGCCCGCTCCATTGGAATTGCACATCAGGAATAATATATTATTCTAAAGAATAGATTCTGACAAGCTCACACCCCGGCTTTTTTCGTGAGGCACAGCCAAGTGCCCATAGCGTGATCCTGGCCACCTGATGCCTGTGATCGTCGATCAAGGGCGCGGGCTGCCAGACAAGGATACCGTGCCCCTTTGTCATCTTTCAAAACACAACAATGTGCAAATAGCTTTATCGTTCGCCGCCAGCACTGGCCTTAGCTGGCAAATTTTTCACTGGATCTGCAAGACTGCGCTTGGAGATTTCCGCCATTCACCAGCACTGTAATTTCATACGAATGCCACGGCCCATGTTCGGCCACGATGGGTGTCTTGGTTTGAGGATGAAAGGCGATACGCTGCATATTGCGATGCCCCTGGGTACAAGCGCGCTTTTCAATCCCTGCGGGTGGCGCATTGTCGGGGGCAGCGTTGCTATCCGCTCCTTGCTGGCCATAAGCGTCGGGCTGTGTGGCTCCTCGCCATTGTAATTGTCGCCTGTGGTCAGATACTGATAACACTCGCCCGGATTGAACCGGACGCGGCCACCGTTATGCGCATCCGGCCCCCAGCCTTCAAAAACGAAGCGCATTGCGGCCTGAAAAAATATCGCACTCAATCACGCGCCAAGCGGGGGGAATTGCCCAATATGCGTTTCAAGCGGAAAGAAAAATGGCGGAAAGGGTAGTCGGTACAGTCCAAGAATGCACGGTTTACGCGGTGTTCACATCGCTGAGCTTTTGGAAAAACCCATCCACCTCAGCAGCCGTTGCATGTTCAATTGCGCCGTTCCTGACCGCGTCCCGTGACCAGATCCATGTCGCGGCAGGGTCATGTAGCATTGCCCATCTGCCAAAACTTCGTTCAGATACAGTCTTTTCCACATGAGTCGTGAACTCAAGATGCCTGTCATCGCGCTTTATGCGCGCGATTGTCTTCTTGACCTCTTCTTCCGGGCCTTCCAGCAATTGCAGATAAACATCTTCTCGACAGATCAGCGCACCTGTTATGCCAACGCTTGCGTTGGCCCGCTGCGCATGCACCAGTATACCGTTAAGTGTTCCGCTGTCGAAGCCAAAGGGGCGAGACGTATAAACCACCCGGTAAACTGACATGACTTTATTCCTTTCGATTACCGAAAGAGGCTGACACAGTTTTTCTCTGATTGCACTGGCAAAAGCGGCGCACTGGGCGCGAGCTTGCATGCCCAGAGCGCATTGCCGGGGCATGTGTGAGTGCAAAACTGTGACATGCCGCCCGCAGATCGTGCAGCGACCGTGGCGCAGGGGTGTGGGTGTTGCCGAATGCGAGGGGGCTTGCAGGCTGTGCGCGAAAGACACGTTGCGCAAGGGCTGACACCCCTGCCGCGATTTCCCTCTTGCGGCGGGGGTGGTTTCGGGGCGGCAGAGCCGGATTTATCCGGCTTAGCGGCGGCGTACCGAATTTCCGCCCGCCAGGATACCGTTTATCAACGCGGCTACCCCTGCGTTCAACTCTGCATTCTCTATATCTGCCGCATATTCATGGGCGGCGGCGGCATCGCGCAATATCC
>JAIUNA010000276.1 GCA_022565265.1 Roseinatronobacter sp.
CAGGTTTGATGAATATCATCTGCGCCCAGAATGTCGATGTGACCTTTGAAAGCGCAATTGATGCAGCAATCCGCCTGTTCGAGCCTGCACGCGTCGTTGCCGACTCTCCCCTTCTGGAAATCACCAATGAAGGCCGCAATGTTCTGATCCGCCAATCCACATTTGAGCAGGTTCAGTCTGCACTGACGGCGAAGGGCTTTTATTCCGGCGCGATTGATGGTGCTTATGGGCCGGGCAGTCGTGCAGCCATTACGGCGTTCCAGGAAAGCCGAAACCTTGTGCAAACCGGGCTGCCAGATGCGGATACGATTGTTGCCCTTCTGTTGGGAGAAAGCTGATGGCTGCGGCTCCCTTTGCGGCTGATATCGGAGCGCAGGATGTTTGAGCGCGCAGTTGTTCTTGATCAGCAAAAGCACAGCCATCTTCGGTATAGTGAACCGCGTTCTTTCAAATTCGCGAGATCGACCACAGCCGCGCCGATTGCAGCATCGGAATTTCCAAAGGTCGCACGGGAATTTCCGATTGCCTTTGCCGCGCAGGGGCGGTTTTGCCTGTTGCCTTCATGGGCCTGCAACAAGGCTGCAATAGCTGCGTGCGGGAAGATGGCAAATGGATGGCCCAATATATACCGGCGCATCTGCGCCGGTATCCGTTTGTGCTGGGCAATAAGGGCAATGGCGCGGATTTCTTCATCATGGCCGATATCCGGGGTTTGGACAGCGGTTTTGAAGGTGAACCGGTATTCCCGGAAGATGGAAACTGGAAAGACGGTGTGCTTGGGCGCGCAGAGCAGTTTCTGGTCTCTTTCGAGCGGGAGTTGAGCGCCACGCATGAGGTGATGCGCCCCTTGCAAGAGGCCGATGTTCTGGTCAGCAAAACCATGACGTTGAGCCGCGCTGATGAAGTTGTGGCGCGTGTCAGCAATGTATCGGTTCTTGATCCAGATCGCGTTGCCGCTTTGGATGACGCAACCTTGGCCGCATGGGTGCGAAGTGGGTTGATGCAGCTGGTAACTCTGCATATCGAAAGCCAGCGGAACTGGGAGCGTTTGGGCTGAAAGCCCAAGCGCTCTAAGGGCGGCTCTGGGTCAGTAGGTAGCCAATCATATGAAGTGCAAGATTGGCCAAGTCTTATTGCGCGTGCCGAGGCCCTTGGGTGTCGGCGCGATATCGTTATGCTGTCTGGTGGCACAATCAGTCTGTGCCGATACTTTATCTGACCACGCGCGGCAGGAGACAGGCACTCGCAATGGTGTGATGCAGGAATTTCTTGACGCATCAAGCATAAGCCAAGTCTCCGCAGCATATGGCAGTTCCCTGAGTGATCCCAGCTTGTTCATGGCTCTGGGCATGGAGGGGGCAGAACTCTCTGTGAAGGCCAATTTGCTGGAGGCGCTGGCAAATGCCAATCTGTCAGAACAAATAGTGTCTTTGCAGGGCCTTGCCGCAGGTGGAATTTTGGGAACCATTCCGGCACAGGCAGAGGAACTGCTGGCAAGCGCTACAAGTTCTGATCGTTACCTGCGGGCAGATCATGCGCTCTCGTCACTTCAGAATGTCACGGTCAGCACAGAAGATCATGAGATCGCCGCCAATGCTGTGGCCCGTGTCACGATAGCACAGCCGGAAGCGAAACACTCTGCAATCGGGTGGGGCAGCCGTGTATCTGCCGATGAGAACCGTCTTTTGGCCTTCGCTGTGGCAAATGCTGCTGTCAACTGGCTCTCGCTGGAGTTTGATACAGGTCTTTTTCCGCAAGCGACGGTGGTGTCCGTGCAAGAAAGCCTTGGACAAAGCATACAAGGCAATGTCCTTCCCGGCATTCCGGTTTCTGGGCGCGCTGATGCCGAGTTCAGGCTGGGGCAGGGCACTCAGGGGGGGGTGATTGCCGGACAAGTCAAAGACAGCCATGTGAGTATAGACACTGTCACGCTCTTTACGCAGGTGGCAGGCAACCGGGCCGACAATCTTATCGTAACCGCGGCAACACGCATTCATGGGGCGCTGGCGTCAAGCGACGGTGCAACGCTTTTGCTCGCAAAAGGCACGTCAGAGCCGGAGGTCAGGCTGGCCGGAGCGGCCTTTGCCCTGCTCAATATTCAGCGGCAAACAGGCAAGGTGATGGGCATTGCAAGCCTGACGGCGGATATTGATCTTGGCGTGGCCGATTTTGGAAGTGGCAGTGTGTTGGGCAGTTTGATCTCAATTGCCAACACGCTGTTGCGTGCCGATGCAGTGGCGAACACAGCGCCCAACCAGATCACTGCCCAAAGCGCCACGACAATCGATGCGGCATCGGTCAGTCTTGGCAATTTTCAACGCAATGAGGGTGCGGTGATCGCTCGTGCCGATGCGGCAGATACGCCCGGTTTTGCCGCTATGCGCCCGGCCTTCTTGCGCCTGTCGATGCAGGGTATGGAACAAAGCCGCGCGGCTATTGATGATACGCTGTTTCTGGGCGCGGCGATTGGCAACCGCGCGACAAATGTCATCTCACTTTCCGGCACAGAGGTGATCGGTGCGCGGGGGGCGGCGGCCCGGATCACCACTGTGACGGACACCCTGACGCCATCTGTCGCCATCGCTGCGGATATCGCGTTGGGCAATATGCAATTCTCCAAGCAACACGCCCGTGCGCAGTCTGTGGCGCGCCTGAGCGCTGGCATAGAAATTGGCGCGGGTGTGGTTGCGGGTAGCAGCCTGTCGTTGAACCGAAATTTTGTTCAAAGCCTTGCTGCCGACAATGAGGTTGCCAATCTTGTGGCAATCATGGCCCGTACCGAGTTTGATGCGACAATCGGCTTGTCCAATACTCAAATTGCGCAGGGCACTGCCGTAGAGGCAGAAGCAACGCAGGAATTGACGGTATCGCGGTTATCTGGTGACGCTATAAGCGGCAGCCGTGTCGAACTGAATGACAATGTCACCGTGTCGGATGCCACTGGCAATGATGCTATGAACCAGATTTCTGTCTCTGCGCCCGGAATTATCGGGCGGCCTGAAAATGTGGCGCGGGCTGTGCTCAACGCCCCTGCGCAATCAGAATTTGAAGCCGATTTCGCGCTGGGCAATGTTCAGAAACGGTCAGGGGCTGCGCCTGTCGAGAGCCGCGCCACCTTGAGTGTGGCGGCGTTGATGGGGGCCGTTGGCCGGTATGATAATTCTGTCCTGTCACTTGCTGGAAACGCTGCCGAAGCTTCGGCCGTCTCCAACCGTGCGCGCAATGCACTTGTTCTGGATGCCGGGATGTTTGGCACGACAAGCGCGGTCATTCGCAGCACGCAGGGTAGTGATGCACCGGTTAGCGCTGTGGTTAGCCTTGATCAGTTGCTTGGAAGTATTGATCTTGAGCAGGCATTGTATTTGAGCGTCATCATCTCTGATAATCTTGCATTGGCGCAGGCGCGCGGGAATGACGCGGTTCATATATTGAATGTGCAGGCCTCGGCTATGGTTCATACCGGGCAGAGCGCGCTTGTCCCGAAAGGCGCGGCAAAGGTTCTCAATGCGACGGGGCGCTTTGCCGTTGATAATGTCCAGCGCAATGCGGGCGCAGTTTCGGCGCAGGTATCTGCCCGAAGCGATACTGCGGATGTGACACCCGGCTCTGGCGGTGCCCTCAACAGCACCGCCATAACACTGCGCAATGCAACGCTTGTCGCAGAGGCCAGCGGCAACCGTTCTGATACGCGGATCGTGGTGCGCGGCCAGGTTGGTCAGGGGGGCGTCTCCATGACCGCAACCAGCCATCAGGTCAATACAGGTGCCGTCACCAGTACGGCGCGCGCCACCACATTCACAAACGCGCCCACAGGCCAGATCGGGCACGGCCCAGCAGCGACTGGCAGCACCTCTGTTTCGGCCATTGCGTCAGGAAACAGTTCTTTCATTCAGATGCAACGGCATTGATGCCGTGTTGGGCGACTGACAGGGTTTGGGGATCATACATGTCCCTTGGCCATGTTGCGGTGTGTCGCTTGGCTGGCCTTGGGCAGGCAATGAAACCATATCGCCTTCAAAAACAAAGAGACTGCCGCAGGGCATGCGGCAGTCATTTCACAAGATACCCGAATTCAGCGTAAGCGGCGGTTACGCCCCATTGATTTGTTATATTCCTGACGCGTGATGTGCCTGCGAGAAGGTCTGCGTGAGCAGATGGAGGTTTTGCATGGCGGATGGTGGCGTTGGATTTATGGGGCGGTGC
>JAIUNA010000277.1 GCA_022565265.1 Roseinatronobacter sp.
GCCCCGCGCTGGCTGGGGGCGGAATATGACATCATGCGCTTTGCGCCCGCCAGACTGAACCGCAAGCCGGGCGATGGGCTGCCACAGATCCGGCTGGATGCGGCGGCAGAATTCCTGATCGGAGATATGCTGAAATGAGCCCGCGCAAACCCCTGCTGATCGAAGACCCGCTTGCCCCTGTGGATGATCCAGCCTCGGCCCCGCCGCCGCCAGAAGAGGATGACGCAGCCCCCGGCCCCAATGGCCGCGCCATGCAACTGGCCCTGCGCGCCGCTGGGCGGAGGCTGCCGCTCTGGGCGCGGCTGGGCTGGTCGGCGCTGGGCGGGCTGGTGCTGCTGGGGGCCTCTGTCTGGGCCTGGGATTTCGTGACCGGGCTGATGGCGCGCGTCCCGATACTGGGGGCGCTGGCACTGGCGCTGCTGGGTATCGTGGGGCTGGCGGCGCTGGGACTGGCCGCGCGCGAAATCGCGGCGCTGCGGCGGTTGCGCCGGCTGGATGCGCTGCGCGCCCGCGCCAGTGCGGCACGCCTGGCCCCTGACAGCCACCCTGCCGCGCATTTGGCCAAAGATTTGATGGCCCTCTATGCGCCCCGGCCAGATATGCGCTGGCCCTGCGCCAGACTGGCAGACACATTGCCAGACCAGCTCGACGGGCCGGGAAAGCTCGATCTGACCGAAACAACCCTGCTTGCGCCACTGGATAAAGAAGCCTGCCGCGAGATCGAGGCCGCAGCGCGGCAGGTGGCCCTTCTGACAGCCCTGATCCCGCTGGCACTGGTCGATATGCTGGCAGCCCTTGCGACCAATCTGCGCATGATCCGCCGCATTGCCGAGATTTATGGCGGGCGCGCCGGGGGCCTTGGCAGCTTGCGGCTGGCGCGCGGGGTGATCTTGCACCTTCTTGCCACCGGGGCCGTGGCTGTGGGCGAAGATATGGTCAGTGCCTTGGCGTCAGGCAGCATGCTGTCCAAACTCTCCCGCCGCTTTGGCGAAGGGGTGGTGAATGGCGCGCTGACAGCCCGATTGGGTATCGCCGCACTGGAAGTGTGCAGGCCCATGCCCTTTCACACCCAACCCCGCCCCAGCACCAGCGCAATGATGCGCCGCGCTGTCAGCGGGCTGTTTGACAGCGCGGGGCAAAGACCCGGCTGAACCGCGCAATGGCCTGCGAAGCAAGTGGGGGCCAGCCCCCACACCCCCGGGATATTTAAGCCAAGATGAAAGGAATTGTTAAGGTTGAAGGGTTTCGGGAAAACCCCGACTCGCAGGGTTCTCAATCCTTTGGAGATGTACGTGATCCTGTTGGGGAAGATGGATCAGTCAGCGCCTTTGCCAAATGTCCTGCACAGGCGTTTTGAGCGCTACAGTGACGAGGGCTTGACTGGCCATGCGCCTGCCGCGCGGCTGAAGGTTTGCGCCGCGACTGGATTACGCTTGGGCACAGCAAGCTTGCGCCCTGTCAGGCCTTCATCGAGGAGTTTGTCGCGCAGAACCCGGACAACACGCTATGCACCGCGACCGATAGGTTGGCCATCGTCGAGCGCGCGCATCTCTGTTCGATTGGGGCGCTGATCAAGCGCTTGGGGTTAGCCTGTAAAGGACGGCGACGCGGCTGGCAGGAGCGGCGGATGCCAGCCCTCCTGCGGCAACCTGAAAGGCTTGTTTTCTTTGATGGTGAGCCTGCGACTGCCATCGGTTCGCGAGAGCAGGCGAACGGTGTCAAAACGAACTTGGCCCACCTTCGCGGCCGTGCCCCTCATGATCCTCCCCTGTGCAGCGAGGCCACGTTTCGGGCGATGGGGCACGCAGACCTTCATCGCCGGGCTGATGCCAGAGGGTCTGATCTCGCCTTGCCGCTATACAGGGAGCGCTTGATGGGGACGCCGTCGCGGCCGATATCCGCCATCTGCGGGTGCCGGAGCTGAAAACCCGGCACTGTCGCTATACTACGCGACACCCCCGCAACCCATCGCAATAGCGCGGCCCGTCAAAGCGCTGCGCGCGGCAAAATGCTGGCCCCGTTACCTGCTGCCATACGTCCCAAACCTCACCCCCCCTTGAGCACAATCGCGGCCTCTCTCGAACGTCTGGCGTTTGTTTGCTGATACTTGCAAAGCGCAAAGCGCGGCTGCGCAAAATCGGAGCCCGCAGCCTCTGCGATCTGTTCAAGGCTTTGGGCAAAGTCTGCAGCATGTTTGCGCCAGAGGAATGCTGGATCTACCTTTACGCTGCAGGTGATGTCTCAGGTTAAATCCGAAACGCTCTGGCAGCTTTCGTTTCGGCTAGAGCATGTCGCGCAAAACTGGGAACCGGTTTTGCGCGACATGCGACCACTTAAGGTTAGAGTGGGTCGCGTGACTGCGAATGAATGCGACACGCTTGTCTTATGCTGATCCCGGCTCTTGTGCGAGGAAAGAGCCAGCGCGCGCTGGCGGTGGCTGGATCGTCACAGGCTTGGTCGTGATGGACCGTTTTAGAGTGTGATCAGCCATCGTCTTCGCCTGAGGCCCGAACGGAGTGCGGCGGATCAGGAAACAATCTGGGGGATCGTTTCCCCGCCAAACGAGCGGCACGAGGCCCTCTACGACAAGCATAGGACACGCGAAGATGACAAAGGAAACATCGGAATCGATATCTCAAAAGACACGCTTGATGTCCACCGCCTGAGTACCGACGAGACGGCGCAATTTCCCACCACCCCGGCTGACCTGCGGGCACTTCGCCGCCGGATCGGCACCCAAATACCGGATCTGTAGTCTATAAAGCAACCGGTGCTTATCACGCCCTCCTTGAGCGCACCTGTGCAGGCGCTCTGCCGCTCGTGAAGTAAACCCGCTGCAGGCGCGCCGCGTTGCCCAGGCCCGCGGGACAAGGGCAAAGCCCGATGCAGTTGATGCGCGCACCCTCATGCGAAAGCTTATCAAACTGGCCAACGCACTCGTCCGACAAGACCGCGAATAGACGCCAAAAACAGCGTGATCAAGACGGATACTCTAAGGCGGAAAGGGCGCTTCAATTGGCAGGAATGGCGCGCTGATGGAGAGATATGTATGCCGCAGCCAGCAAGTGATCAGGGGGCCATCCCATGGCTCGTGCCAGATCGGCAGGTATTTTGGCCGGCACCCGGATTGGCGCGGATTGGAAGATGTGCGGGACGTTCGGGTTTATCCGGCATCGCAGCGCGTTTCACGGCCAGCGCTCCATCAGACAGTTTGTGTGCTGCGGCTATTCTATCGCCCAAAAGTGAACCATGCGAAGCCCCGGTGCGGATTGGTTCCATGCGCATGTCGCGCGCGTTTCAGACGATGCTGAGAGCCGAAGAGGCTGCGCCTCGGACACGCGCAGTGCCGGAGGGGCACGCATATCGCGCATGACCGCGTGCTGCGTCATCTCGGCCATGGCAAGGGTGCCAAGACCCGCGGGGGCATGCTCTGGCCAAAGGCTTTTCGATATCCTTGGAAGTTGCTGGCGTCTGGTGCGGCCCTCAAACTGGCCGTTTTTCGGGCAGGACGAGCCGCATATCGATATGCAGGGCTGTACGGACATGCACCAATCTGTCAGCCACTGCGCACGATACGCAAGTCGCCAGGACAATAACCACCCAGACGCAAAGCCCGGTTAACCGCCTGAGCCTTGAATCGGTGCCAGTTCGCAGAAGAACGCACATACCCGCCGCTGTGGTGATATCATTCATGGCGGCGGCGCTGCCTATAACCATATTCACGACGGCTGGCGCAAGATTGCACAGCGCCAGGGCAGCGATTGCGCTGTAACCGAGGCGCGCGCCTGGCGAACATGTCATGGCCTGGTGCGTGGCTGGTGCGCGCCGCCTTTGTTTTGCCAGCCCATATGATGTCGCGCCTGTCCCTTGGGCTGTTTCGTCGGGCGCTGGGCATTGCATTTGCGGCGGGACAAAGACAGTTTTCAGGCATAGGCGGCCTTCAACCCTTCGCCCGGCGTCTAAGATCAGCCGGTTGAAAAACCGCTCCCTGCCCCCCCTTGGGCAGGTCGCAGCAGATACCAGCCATTCATACGCGCAAAGCCCCCCTGCCATCTCGGACAGGCCCCACCCAGATTGGCCCTACACAACGGCAGCGCTTGCCCGGCCAGAACAGATACCCCCCCCCCAGCGCTGCCCTCAGAGGCCCGGCACCCCGCGCGCCCAGCACGCCAGACCAACGCCCTCCCCACACGGCCC
>JAIUNA010000278.1 GCA_022565265.1 Roseinatronobacter sp.
CGCGCCACCCCAAGCTGGACAGCAACCTTCCGCCCAATCCGGCCCGCCTGCAAGCATGGGTGTCTCATGCTCTGGAGTTCCCTTCTGGGGTTGATCCTCGGGGTGATGCCCGGTGCGGGGGCCTCTATTGCGGCATTTGTGGCCTATCAGCAGGCGCGCACCTATTCGCGCACACCAGAGAAATTCGGTACCGGGCATGAACAGGGCGTTGTCGCGCCAGAGGCGGCAAATAATGGGGTCACTACCGGAACGCTGGTGCCACTTCTGGCCATTGGCGTGCCGGGCGGCAGCACTGCGGCTGTGATGATGGTGGTCTTGCAGTTTCACGGCGTTCCATTCGGCCCCCGGCTCTTTGTGCAAAACCCCATTCTTGCCTATGGGGTGATCATGTCCATGTTCGTGGCCTATGTTTTCATGCTGGTCACTCTGTTCCCGCTGACGCGGTATCTGTCCCGGATCACTGTTGTGGCCAATTACTACATGGCTCCGATGAGCGTGGCCTTTACGCTGGTCGGGGCCTTTGTTCCGCGCAATTTCATGGCGGATCTGACCATTGCGGTGGCTTTCGGGATCATTGGTTATGTGGCGCGCAAAACCGGTTACAATGTTGCCGCTATCTTGATCGGGGTCATCCTTGGCCCTCTGCTGGAGCGGTCATTCCTGTTGTCGATGCGGATTTCGGGGGGCGATCCGATGATCTTCTTCTCATCCACCATTGGCAATGTCCTTTGGGCACTTTTGGCCGCCACCTTGTTGGCCTCACCCTCAATCAGCCTGCTGCGCAAGATGCGCCGCAAGGGCGACATTTACTAACAATCAGGAGAACGGAACCATGCGTCTAGTCACCGTCGCGCGTGGCGATCAGGAGATTGCCGCCATTGATACGCCATCAGGCGTGATTGCCCTGCAAGATTTGGCACCTGATCTGCCTGCAAGCATTTTGGGTGTCGTGCAGGGCGGCCCGGCCATTCTGGATCGAATTGCAAAGGCACTTTCAGAAGGCACAGCCACACCCCTTGCCGCAGACAGTTTTACACTGAAAGCACCTATCCCGCGCCCGACAAAGAATATTTTCTGTGTTGGCAAGAATTATGTCGAGCATGCCAAGGAGTTTCAGGATTCCGGCTTTGACCAAAGCTCTGGCGGGCAGGAAGTGCCGGATTTGCCGATTGTCTTTACCAAGGCGCCCACTTCTGTGATTGGAACCGGGGCAGATGTGATTGCTGCCCATGATGCGGATGGGACATTGGATTATGAGGGCGAGTTGGGCGTCGTGATCGGGCGCGGCGGGCGCGGGATATCCAAGGCGGCGGCCTATGATCATGTCTTTGGCTATACCGTGATCAATGACATTACCGCGCGTCAGGCGCAAAATGCCCATAAGCAGTGGTTCCTTGGCAAATCGGCAGATACGTTCTGCCCCATGGGGCCTGCCCTCGTTACTGCCGATGAGGTGGGGGATGTGACCAGCTTGCGGCTGGTGACAGTGGTCAATGGCGAAAAGCGTCAGGATGCCGTTGTGTCGGATCTTATCTTTGATATCCCCACCATAATTGCGACGATTTCGAAGGCGATCACATTGGAGCCGGGTGATATCATCGCGACAGGTACGCCGGTTGGGGTTGCGCTTGGCTTTAAACCACCCAAATACCTCAAGCCCGGCGATGAGGTCACGGTCGAGATTAGCCGGATCGGTGTTTTGCGCAATCGCATCGTCTGATTTATCTGATCTCCCCCAATCCCGCAGATGGTCTGAAACGGAATAGAAATGCTTGTCTTGTCGCCAGAGTTTCTGGCTCTTGCCGCAATCTTGCTGGTTGCTGGTGCGTTTACCGGTGTTCTGGCTGGCACATTCGGGGTTGGGGGCGGAGCACTGATCGTGCCAGTGCTCTATGAAGTATTTGGCGTGATGGGGGTTCCCGATGACACGCGCATGCCCCTTGCGGTAGGGACATCGCTGGCCATCATCGTGCCCACATCCCTGCGATCCTGGCGCAGCCATCGCGCCAGAGGGGCTGTGGATTCAGCGTTGCTGCGCCGTTGGGCGGCGCCCATCGTGCTTGGGGTTCTGGCCGGGGCATTGGTGGCACGCTTCGCCCCGGCCATTGTGTTTCAGATGGTCTTTGTCGTTGTGGCAGGCATAAACGCGATCAAGCTGATATCAGGAACCAAGCGCTGGGATATAGCAACTGATCTGCCGAAAGGCCTGATCTTGCGGGCATATGGCGGCATTATCGGTCTCTTCTCTGCCTTGATGGGTATTGGCGGAGGCCAGATTGCGACAATCATCATGACCACCCACGGGCGCCCGATCCATCAGGCTGTAGCGACATCGGCGGGAATTGGGGTGTTGATTTCGGTTCCCGGCGCAATTGGCTATATGATTGCGGGTTGGGGCCAAGCTGGCCTGCCCGCAGATGCGATCGGTTTTGTCTCGCTCTTGGGCTTTGCGCTTTTTGTCCCCACAACAATCTTGACGGCGAGCCTTGGGGTGCGGCTGGCGCATAGCTTGTCCAGCCGTGCGCTTGAGTTGTCCTTGGGGTTGTTTCTGTTGACTGTCTGCCTTCGGTTCCTGCATGCGATTGTTATGGGGGGCTAGGCCGGGTGGGTGCCATTGCCTGTGGCGCTGTTGATGAAATGCGACAGCTCGCCCCGCGCCGCCTGAAAGAGAATCCAGCCCATCTCAGGTGTCCATGCTAGCAGAAAGGCAAGCGCAACGCCGCGCAGCATTTTTCAGGTGCTGCCATGCGCGACTTGGAGATTGAAATCGGCCTTCGCTGAAGGTTTCGCGCGACGATTTGCTGTGTTGCCTACCATTTCAGCAGGCGTGGGCCGAGGAGGGCGCCAAGGGCGGATATGGACAGGATCGCGGCGGAATAGGCAGGCACGACAAACAGGATCATGTCCTTGTCGCAGTAGATCGAGTAAATTGCAGCGGCCAACCCGCCTGCAAGTGCTCCGGCAACCGCACCTGTCAGCCGGGGCCGCAACGCTGCCCCTGATGCGAGCGCCCAGAACACTGCGATAAAGACAGGCAGCGCCAAAACCGGGATTGAGAGCAAACATGTCACAAGGCTGGGCGTGGAAAGTGCGGCGCTCAGGCCCGCAAAGCCCGCCTTCAGCAGCGCCGATCCAAAGGTGCCAATCACCAAGATGACAAACACGCCAAGCGCTGCGCTTTGGGTATCATGCCGCGTTCCCGGATGCGCAAGAGAAAGCGCCAAGGCTGCCGCCAAGAGTACAAAACCCAGCGGCAGGAGCGTTTTCAGCGCGGCCATTGATCCAAGCGCCGCCCAGATATCGGGCCTTGGCCCCCAGAATACCATAAACGCAGCGATGGATATCAGAGTGGCCACGGGCAATGCACGTGCAAGCTGCTGTGCCACGGCTTTGCGCGGCAAAATATCTGCCGACAGTACCGCAATTAGGTCTTCGGTTTTCATTCGATCATCCTTTCGCGCAGCCGCACTATGGATTTCAGCGCCCTGTGAAGGGCAACGCGCACAGCCCCCTCGGACATATCCAGCCGTGCCGCCGTCTCGGCTGTTGTCTCTCCGTTCAGGCCAAAAGCGCGTACAATCTCTGCTGCGCGAGGTTCCAACTGGTCAAGCACCTTGTCCATATCGCGCCCTTCCAGCGGATCAGCGCCTATAGATGCGGGTAGCCCTTCGCCAAACTCATCGATTGACACTTCGATATGCCTGCCGCGCGCCCGGAATGCATCAATAACCTTGTGTCGTGCGATGGCATACAGCCATGGCCGCAATGGTGCATCCTCGCGCCATGTATGGCGCTTGCTATGAATCGCAAGCAGCACATCTTGCAAAACGTCCTCACATCCCTCACGCCCCAAGCCCGCACCGCGGCCATGCACCACTTTGCGCAAAACCGGGGTGATCGTTGTCAGCAAACGGTGATAGGCGGCTGAATCGCCGCGATTTGCCGCACGCATGAGGGCCTCCAGAGTATCAGGATCAGCCAAGCTGCTCAGTCCTCTTTTCGGTTTGTACGTCACGCTTGTTACATAGAACGGCCTTCAGTTTTTCAGAAACGCTAATTTTCGGCCCATCAGGTCACGTGCGCGTGATCGGTGTAACGCTGCGCCATCCTGCCGCGTAACGCCATGTGGGACTGCGCTGATGCACCCACCAACAGGAGTTTGAATTCATGACA
>JAIUNA010000279.1 GCA_022565265.1 Roseinatronobacter sp.
AATATCCCTGCGGCCTGAATATGCTGTTCCCCCGGCTCTCCACCGCTAAAGGCGGGGCCAACCTCGAACAAGGCCAGATCGGCACTGCCGCGCGCCTGATTGCGCGCTGCCGCCTGCAACAGGCCCGGCAACAGATCGGGGCGCATATGAGTCATTTCCGATGAAATCGGGTTCTCCAGCCGCAGCGCGTCTTGCCCACCGCCAAAAGCCGTAGCAGAAGCCGCATCTATGAAGCTGTAACTCACACATTCATTATAGCCCCAGCCCGCCAGCATCCGCCGCGCCGCGCGTTCGCGCGTTTGCAGCGGTGTCAGGATCGGGCGGGAAACGCCGGGCATGGGCCGCGCCAAGGGCTTGCCTTCCAGCTTGGTCAGGGACGCAATGCGCGCGATTTCCTCTACCAGATCGGCCTCTCCCAGAATATCGGGGCGCCAGCTTGGGGGCTGGGCCTGATCACCTGTCAGGGCAAAGCCCAAAGCCTCTAGCGTGGCGCGTTGCGCGGCCTCTGGAATATCCATGCCCACCAGCGCGCGGGTGCGCAGCGGGTCAAAGCGGTAGCTGCGCGCGGTATCGGGGATTGCGCCATCCACCGCCATATCAGAAACTTCGCCCCCGCAGAGTTCCACCACCATGCGCGCGGCCATATCCAGCCCCTCCAGCGTGAAAGCCGGATCGACCCCGCGCTCGAACCTGTAGCGCGCATCGGAATTGATTTTCAGCGCGCGCCCTGTGGTGGCTATGGTGATCGGATCCCAATAGGCGGATTCGAGAAAGACATTCACTGTCTCATCCGTGCAGCCCGACACTTCGCCGCCCATAATCCCGGCAAGGCTTTCTGGCTGGTGATCATCCGAAATCAGCATCTGGCCGGGGTGCAAGATGTAGGTCTTGCCATCCAGCGCCAACAACTCTTCCCCCCCTTTGGCGGGGTGGATATGCAAACCACCCTGCACTTTGTCGGCATCGAATACATGCAAGGGGCGGTTCTGATCGAAAGTGAAGAAATTGGTGATATCCACAAGCGCCGAAATCGGACGCAGGCCAATGGCGCGCAACCGCTTTTGCAGCCAATCGGGCGAGGGGCCATTTTTCACCCCCCGGATCACGCGGCCCGCGAAAATGGGGCAGCCCTTTTCTTTCAGCTCTGGCGCGATGGTTACGCTTATGGGGCAAGGAAAGCTGCCCTGCACCGCTGCAGGGGCCAAGGGCTTCAGCACACCCAAGCCCCGCGCGGCCAGATCGCGCGCAATGCCGCGCA
The DNA here is from genome assembly GCA_022565265.1 of Roseinatronobacter sp. Classification (GTDB taxonomy): domain Bacteria; phylum Pseudomonadota; class Alphaproteobacteria; order Rhodobacterales; family Rhodobacteraceae; genus Roseinatronobacter. The sequence continues at coordinate 1,259 of JAIUNA010000279.1, forward strand.
CGCCCAGCGCATCGGGGCGGTTGGGGGTGATGGCGATGTCTATCACAGGGTCATTCAACCCCGCATAATCAATAAAGCGCAGGCCCAAAGGCGCATCATCGGGCAGATCAATAATCCCGTCATGGGCGTCTGACAGCATCAATTCACGCTCGGAACATAGCATGCCATTGCTGGCCTGCCCCCGAATGACACCGGGTTTCAGATCTACCCCTGTGCCGGGAACATGCGTGCCCACGGGCGCGAATACTGCCCGCATGCCCGTGCGGGCATTGGGGGCACCGCAGACAACCTGCACCTCTTCGGGCGCGCCATCGGGGCCGTTGGGCCATGTTTCCACACGGCACAGGCGCAGGCGGTCGGCATCGGGGTGTTGCGCGGCCTCGATCACGCGGGCAATGCGGAACGCGCCCAAGGATTGAGCGGGATCGCTTACCTCTTCCACTTCCAGCCCCAGATCGGTCAGTGCCTCTGCGATCTGCTCTAGCGTGGCTTCTGTTTCCAGATGATCCCGTAGCCATGACAGCGTGAATTTCATATCTCTTCCCCGACTTCGCCTGAATCTGACATGACAAGCGGCCCGGCCCAAACACCCGCCCGGCAAAAGGCCGCCTGTCTTTTCTGCGCTACCGCCTAGCCTTAGCGCGAGCGCGGATCAAGATCGTCTTCATCTTCCTCTTCGTCCTCGTCGGGCAGGTTGAAGAAGCTTTCCGCATCGCTGTAATCAGCGGCCGTGCTTGGCTCTTGCGGATCGGCATTCAGATCGCTGATCGAGAAATTCTCCAGCCCGGCAATGCCTGCGGGCATTTTCGGCTCTGCATCCGCTTCCAGCGACTGCTCGGTAGAGACAAGTTTGCGCCGCTCATCATCGCTCATGACACCGCCTTCAGCGGCGCGCTTGGCGGCAGCTTTTTGCACTTCCTTGTCCAGTTCGGACTGGCGGCACAGGCCAAGGGCGACAGGATCAATCGGTTGCAGATTGGCAATGTTCCAATGCGTGCGCTCGCGGATGGCATCAATGGTGGTATTGGTTGTGCCCACCAGACGGCGAATTTGCGCATCGGCCAATTCGGGATGAAACTTGACCAGCCACAAGATGGATGCTGGCCGATCCTGACGCTTGGACAGCGGTGTATAGCGCGGGCCACGGCGCTTTTCCTCGCCCTCGGCGGCGGGGTTGTATTTCAGCTTCAGCACATAGCGCGGGTCTTTCTCGCCGCGCTCTATCTCGATCGCATCCAACTGGTTATTGGCCACAGGGTCAAAGCCCTTCACGCCGCCTGCGACATCGCCATCGGCAATGCCCTGCACTTCCAGTTCATGCAAGCCGCAGAAATCCGCAATCTGCTTGAAGCTGAGCGTTGTATTATCAACCAGCCAAACGGCGGTCGCCTTGGGCATCAATGGTTTTGACATGACATGAACTCCTGTCATACGAGCGCGGTGCAATGCGCATGCTTCATCTCGTGCCGGGGCTCCGGCTGCAGGGCGGGCCTGCCATTCCTCGATTTCGGGGATTGTGGGGTTATAGCGCGCAAGCAGGCAAAGGGAAAGACGAAATGCGCAAAATCATGGTGGGTGTTCTGGCTATGGCGGCGCTGGGGCTGGCGGGCTGGGTGCTATCGCCACGCGCCACGCCAGAGGCAGCAGCGACGGACGGCTATCTGGTACTGGCTGTCAGCTGGACGCCAAGCTGGTGCGCCTCCGAAGGAGATGACCGGAAGGCCGCGCGCTGTGCGCCCGGTGCGGGGGCGGGCTGGCTGGTGCATGGGTTGTGGCCACAGCATGATAGCGGCGGCTGGCCAGAGTTTTGCCCCACAGACCACCCTACCCCGACCTCTGCCAATTTGCGCGCGATGGAAGATATCATGGGGGCCAGCGGGTTGGCTGCGCATCAATGGCGCAAACATGGAAGCTGCACCAATCTGGCCCCCGCACAGTATTTCGAGCAGACGCGCCGCGCCTTTGCCGCGCTGGATTTCCCCCCAAGCCTGCGCGCCGAAGGCCGCGCGCAGCGCATACGGCCAGACGATTTGATGGCGGAATTTCGCGCCGCGAATCCGGGGATCGGGCCAGATATGGCCGTACTGACATGCCGCGCCGGACAGGCACAGGAATTGCGGCTATGCCTGCGCCATGATCTCACGCCGCGGCGCTGTGATGACGCCCTTCTCGCCCGCGCCTGCCGAGCGGGACAGGTGGAGTTGCCCGCCCTGCGCTAATCCCCATCCCCGCCCATCTTGGCAAGGCCGGAGAGTTTTGTCAGATCGCGCGCCCTAAACTGCACTGCGACCAGAGCGCGGCGCGGATCGTGAAAATTATAGGTAAAACAAAATCCAGAGCCGTGCGAATGCCCCAATATGATCAAGAACAACCCTAGATAATCTTGCCCTCTGGCAAGAAACGCTGCGTCAAAACCGTCTCTTGCAGGCGCATCAGGCGATGGGCATTTTGCATATGCTCTGCCAGCACAGACCGTGCCGCCGCGCCATCACCCGCGCGCAAGGCCGCCAAAAGACGCGACTGGTAATCCAGCCCGGAGGCCCATAATTCCTGATTGGGCTGGGCATAAAGCTTGCGCGATATGGTGATATCGGCCAGCATATTGGCCGTAAACCGGATCAGAAAACGCAAAAGCGGGTTGCCCGACATTTCCGCCAGAAGCGCATGAAAGCGCAGCGACGCCACATGTTGTGCGCGCTCCTCCTCCGGGGTGCGGGCAGGGGCGGAGTAACAGGTCATTACCTCTTCCAGCTCTGCCAATTGCCCGGCACTCAGCCGCCCGGCCAGCGTGGCGGCCAGTTCCGGCTCCAGCACCGTGCGGATCTGAGAAACATCATCAAGCGTAAGATGCTGAAAATAGAAGTAATTGCCCAGCAATGCCGCCGCCCGCTCGTCCGGG
>JAIUNA010000280.1 GCA_022565265.1 Roseinatronobacter sp.
CGCTCTGACATCTGTGGTCTGCACTTTATGGTATAACGCCCCGTGACCTCGATCCCCGCGCTTGTGGCAGCAAAGCGCCCGCCCAGGGGGCGGTCGGGCGCTGCCCGGCGGGCCTGCGGCCCGTGTTAACCGGGCTTTGGTGCGGGGATTGGCCGGGGAAAGAGTGAATGTCGCCTAAATGCTCCAACCCGTCATCAGATGCCTTTTGTCAGCGGCAGAACACAGGAACAGACGCGCCGCAGAAAACAGCCCAAGTGCCGGGCATTTACAGCCACAAAGGCCCGTTCTGGGGCGTTTGCCACCCCTTGCGGAAAACGCATAGCGGGAAAAAAGGGAGGGCATGCAGGCCGTAACCGCGCGCCAATCATATAAAATGGCGGTTTTCGCACCATAAAACCTTGATAAGGGCTTAACGCCAGATGGCCGACTACGCCTCTGGACAGGCGCCACCCGGCCCAAGCCTGGCCATCAACCACTCTGCCGCATGGTCTTGCGCCGGGGCAGACAGATCGGGCAGGGCAATCACCTCTGCGGGGGGCAGGCCCGCGCGCATACGTGCATAGCGCGGGTCATAATGCCGTGCGATCAGGCTTTGGGCCAGCGCCGCATATTGCCCCGCCGCAGCCATGGCTTGCCATGCCTCTATCTGGGCAACAGGGTGATAAGGGCGCAGCGCGAAAATTGCCGCCATCAGCCGTTCTGGCGCATCGGTAAAGCCGTGATAGGCAGCCAGCGAATAGGCCGCCCGCGCGGCCACAGGGGCCATGATCTGCACACGCGGCGCGCTTTGCATGGCGTGCCACAATGCGGGCGGCAGGCGCAGCGCGCCAATGCGGTTGGATTCCGCCTCGATCAGCACAGGGCGGGCGGGATCAAGCGCAAGCATCGCTTGCGCCAGCCGCGTTTCAAACAGCTTTTGCGCGGGCTGCGCCCCATCCTGGCCGAACAAAGAGCCGCGATGCTGCGCCAGCGCCTCCAGATCAATCACCTGCCCGCCAAGCCCTGCCACACGCGCCAAAATCTCTGTCTTGGCGCTGCCTGTGCCCCCCTCCAGCAATATAACAGGGGCCGGAAAGAGGCTGTCATATAGCGCCGCCTGCACCAGCCTGCGATAGGTTTTATAGCCCCCCTCCAGCACCGCCACGCGCCAGCCGATCTGGCGCAGGATCATGGCAAACGCGCCAGAGCGTTGCCCGCCCCGCCAGCAATAGACCAAGGGTTGCCAACTGCCCGGCATCTGGGCAAGCGGGCCTTGCAGATGGCGCGCGACATTCTGCGCCACCAGCGCAGCCCCCAATTTGCGCGCCATGAACGGGCTTTGCTGTTTGTAGATTGTGCCCACTTCGGCGCGCTGGGCATCGTCCAGAACAGGCAGATTGATCGCGCCGGGAAGATGGTCTTGCGCGTATTCCGCAGGCGCGCGGGCATCTATCACCGTATCAAACGGCGCATTTTGCAACTGGCTCAGCGCTGTGAGGGTGAACAGGGTCATACGCGCCTCCTCTATGCCCTGCCTTTGGCCCGCACCGGGGCCAAGGTCAAGGCCGCATCGCGGCACCGGGGCGCGCATCTTGCCACCTCACGCCACGGCGCGCAAACCAACCGTCCCCGCCCTGCCCCATGATCCAAGTTGACATGGCGCGCGGTTCGCGCTCCATCAGGCCATGAGATTTGACTTGCACCGCATACAGGCTTGGCTTGCGGCAGAATGGCTGCTGGTGGTTCTGCTTGGCCTGCTGCCAGCGCTGCTTTGGGCCGTGCCCACCCCGCCCCACGCACTGGGCGCGCTGGTGGATTGGAAAACTGTTGCCGCGCTGGCGGGGTTGATGGTGCTAAGCCGCGGGCTGGAACTGTCGGGGCTGATTGATCACCTTGGCCGCCTGATCCTGCTGCGCTTGCGCAGCGAACGCGGGCTTGCCGTTGCGCTTGTGGTCTTTGCGGCGCTGCTTTCTGCTGTCGTGACAAATGATGTGGCGCTGTTTGTCACTGTGCCGCTGACACTTGGGCTTGCGCGTATGGTTGCGCTGCCTGTGGCGCGGCTGGTGATCTTTCAGGCATTGGCGGTCAATGCCGGCTCTGCGGCCTCGCCTGTTGGCAATCCGCAAAATCTGTTTCTGTGGCAGCGCTCTGGCGCGGGGTTTGTGGAATTCACCCTCGCCATGCTGCCCATGGCCGGGGCAATGCTGGCGCTTGTCCTTGCGCTTGTGCCTCTGGCCTTTGGACAGGCCCGTCTGGCCTTGCCCGACACGCCTTCGCCCATGGCGCTGCGCGGGGCCATGATGTGGATATCTCTGGCCGCCTATCCGGTGTTCTTGCTGGCGGTGAATGCGGGCTTTGCCGTGATCGGGGCGGGCGTTGTGATCGGGATATTTGCGGTTGCATTTCGCCCTGTGCTGCGCGGGCTGGACTGGCCACTCTTGCTGGTATTTGTGCTGATGTTCCTCAATCTGGGATTGCTTGGCCAAATGCCTGCCATTGCCGCCTTTGCAAGCGCTGCGATGGGCATGCCCGGCGGGGCCTTCACTTTTGGCGCGCTTATCTCTCAGGGCATGTCGAATGTCCCTGCCGCAATCTTTCTGGCCCCGTTCACACAGGATTGGCGCGCGCTGGCTTGGGGTGTGAATGTGGGCGGGTTTGGGCTGGCAATCGGATCACTGGCCAATCTGATTGCGCTGCGGCTGGGCAGACAACCTGGTATCTGGCGGCAATTCCACCTGTGGTCTGTGCCCGTTTTCGCCACAAGCCTTGCCATGGGCGCGGTGCTTGTGGCGCTGTAAAAACGCGCCGCCATGCCGATGTAACGGCATGGCGGCATGGCCCTAATCCTGCGCCCGCAATATCCGCGCGGGCCGTGCTGCCAAGGGGCGCAAGGCAAAGCCAAGCCCGGCCAGAAGCGTGGCCAGAATGCCCCCCAGCACAATGGCAATGGCCGAAAGCGGCTCGAACTGATAGCCCGATCCCATCACAAAGCGCATGACTGCCCACGCCGCCAAGGCCGCCGAGCCCAGCGCCACCAACCCCGCCGCCGCGCCCATCATCGCCGCGCGCAGCGCAAAAGACGCCAATATCCGCCCGCGCGAGGCACCGATGGTTTTCATCACCGCCGCCTCAAACACGCGTGCGCGCTCGCCTGCCGCTGCCGCGCCAATCAATACCACAAAGCCTGTAAGCAAAGTGGCAAGCGCGGCATAGCTGGTGGCCGTGGCCATGGTAGACAGCGCCTCTGTCACCCGTTCCGCCGCTTCGCGCACCCGTATGGCCGTGATATTGGGGAACATGTTGGACAGATCGCGCAAGATTGCGCCCTCTGCCGCTTCCAGCGCATAGACAGTGGCAATATGGGTATGGGGGGCCGCGCGCATCGGCTCTGGCGACATGACCATCACAAAGCCAATCCCGCCGGTGGAGAAATCCACATCGCGCAGATTGGCAATCTCGGCGGTGATATCGCGGCCAAGGATATTGACGGTCACGCTATCGCCCACGGACAAGCCCAACTCTGCGGCCTCTTCTGCGCCGAAACTCAGCAAGGGCGGGCCGGAATACTCTGCCTCCCACCATGTGCCGGCAACAAGTTCTGTGCCCTCTGGCATGCTGGCCGCGTAGGAAATGCCGCGATCGCCGCGCAAAACCCAATGCCCCGCCGCCGGATGCTCGCGTGCGGGAATGCCATTCAATGCTGTGACAACACCACGCAGCATGGGCGCGGTTTCCACTTTGTCCACATTCTCATCTTCGGCCAGTCGTGCCAGAAACCCCTCCAGCTGCGTGTTCTGGATATCCAGAAAGAAATAGCTTGGCGCGCGGTCGGGCAGATCGGTGGTTATGGCGCGGCGCAGATTGCTGTCAATCTGGCCAACAGCGGCAAGCACTGTCAGCCCCAACCCCAGCGACAGGATGACAGCGCTGGCCCCTTCGCGCGGGTTGCCAATCGCGCCCAGCGCCATGCGCAAGGCCGTGTGGCCGCGCAAAGCGCGCGCCCGCGCGGCGCGGCGCGCGATCATGCGCAGCGCCAGCGCTGCAAGCGCCAGCACTGCAAGTGCGCCCATCACCCCGCCCGCCGTGGCATAGGCCAGCCGCGGC
>JAIUNA010000281.1 GCA_022565265.1 Roseinatronobacter sp.
GCCCCGCCAAAGCCCGATCCAACAGCCGCACCAACGGCAGACAGCACCAAGGTTGCCATATCTCACTCCATTCAGATCAGGTATCGGGAAAGGCAAAGCGCGCCACGATGCGCCGCGCCCAAGGCTGTGACAGGGGCGCTTCCACCACGCCCGCACGCGGGCAGGCATAGATAAACCCCCACCCCCCCGCGCAGTGAATGCCCAGATGCTTGGCCAGCGCACCCGCTTGCAGGCGAAACAGCAAAACCTGCCCATCGGCGGGCTGGTCTGCCGGGCGCAGATGCTGCGCCAGTGCCAGCCACAGCCGCTCTTGCCCGCCGCTTTCGGCCCAACTGGGGGAATACTGCGGCAGCGCCTCTGGCTCTTGCCCCATGCGCGCGCGCCATATGCCCCTGATCAGGCCCAGACAATCCGCGCCTGCCCCTTGCAGGCTGGCGCGGTGGTGATAGGGCGTGCCAATCCAGCCGCGCGCAAGGCGCACAATCTCTGCGCCGCTGCTCATCGCCGCCGCTGGCCCCCGTCATTGGGCTGGCCCGCGCGGGGATAGGCGCTTTGCCAATCTTCCCCCGGAATATGCGGAAAGCCCTGAAAATTCAGCAGATTATCAAATTTCAGGCGGCAGGTTGCGGCCTGTTTGTCGCAGCCCGCTTCCAGCCGCACCAGAACCCCCACCGCCACAGGCGCGCGCAGCCCATCCCAAAGCGCGATGTCGCGCGCGCCCGCCTGCGCCCTGTCCTCGCGGATATGGCCCAACAGCCCCGCCGCCGCGCCAGACAGCACCCGCAACCGGCCCTGCGCAAACCATCCCGGCGCGACAGTCTCTATCGGCGCAAAGGTAAAGCGCTGGCCATCGGCCACCGCCTGCACGGGCACTTGCGCAAAGTACCCCTCCTGCGCCAGATCAAACCCGCAGGCACGATCCCCCAGCACCGCCCCGCAGGCGGCATGATACACCCGCCCGCCTTGGTGGTTCAGCCCCTCGGACAGGCCGCGCAATTCGGCCTTGAAGGCCCCGCCCGCGCGCGTAATCTCGCCCAGAGAGCCGCGAAAGATCAGCGCGCGTTGCTCCGGCGCGGCCCAGTTCACCTGCCAGATCCGCAGCCCCGCGCCATCATAGCGCCCCGCCATGATATCATCCTCGCGCAGCCCTGCGGCACTTAGCGCGCCCACCGCCTCGGAATTATCCACCGCAAGGCCCGTCACCTGTTCCAGCGCGCGCGCGCTCAGGCCGGTTCCGGCGTGAAAGGTGATCCCCTCAAACTCCAAATCCCGGTCATGATCGGTAAATCCCAGCGTCACGCCATCAATGCGCGCCACAGCCCAGGCCCGCGCGAGGGTGGTGGCCCCGCTGGCCAGATGCGCGGCCAAACTCATAGCCGCACCTCCACCACCGGCACTTTCGGCACTTCCCCTGCCGACAAACTGGCAACGGATACCTGAATCAGATCGGTATCAAACCGCACCGGCACGTCAAATTCAAACCCGGCCCGAATTTCGGCCCCGGCATCGGGGGGGCGGGTAAAGGTTATCAGGCCCGTGGCACTCTCCACCTCATAATCGCGCCCCAAAGCCAAGGCATCACGCCCCACCGCCGCCAGAACAGAGCCTTCCACCGGCTTGGCAATCGCGCGCTGATAGGCTTGCGCGCCAGAGGCATAGGTCTTGGCCAGCGCAAAGGCGCGGTTCTCCCCATCGCCATAGCCCAAAAGCTGGTCAAATGCCGTAATCGCATGCGAGGCCGGGGCCGATCTGTAATCGCCCCAATCCTTCCAGCGAAACCCGTGCAACATGCCCGCGCGGGCCTCGAAAAACGCGATCAGGGTTTCCAGATCATCCAGCGCGCGCAAGCCCGTTCCCGCATCATAGCGCCTACGCGAATTGGCCCAGGGGGTGTTGCGCTCCTCATGGCCATTGGCCAGTTCCACTATTTCTGTGCGCCGCTCTGGCCCGCCCAAAGCCCCGAAACTCAGCGCCGCCGGAAAGCGGATTTCATGAAATGCCATCTGGGATTCCCTTCTCAGCGATTGCGCTGGCCAGAGGCCAGTTTCTTCAACGGTTTCGCTGGCCAGAGGCCAGCAGGCGCGACATCTGCGCCGCGATCTGGGTTTGTGACCGCGCAAACCCCGCCACATCGGGGGTAGAGATGTTGAACGTCACAGCCAGCGCCCGCCCGCCCCCGCCCGCGCGCACCCCAAGCCGCCCATCCGCCCCGCGCGACAGCGGCAAGATTGCTTCTGGCCCGGCCTCTCCCATCAGGCCGGTCGTGCCGCCGCGCATGGGAAAGGCCGTTGCCTGCGAAATCACACCGCCCTTGGCAAAGGGCATAATGCGCCCCGCACCAAAGGCCCCGCCCGCGCCAAAGGGCATCACAGCACCCATCGCGCCTGCCACACCCTGCGCCAAAGCCGCGCCAAAGGCGTTTTGCACCGGGCGCATGGCGGTATTGTAAACACTTGCCACCATGCTTTGCGCCACACCGCGCAGCGCATCTTGCAGGCGCATCCCGTCAAAGATCACGCCATCAAAGGCCCGCCGCAGCCCGGTGGAAAACCCGCGCGACAGGCCCTCCACCTCGCGCCCGGTAAATACCAGATTGCGCCCCAGCCCGGCCAATTCGCCATCAAAGGCCGCCACCAGCCCGGCGGTTTGCCCCAGCCGCGATTCCAGCGCGGCAATTTGGCCTTCCAGATCAGTCAGCGTTGTCATCTTGCCTGCCTTTCACTGTATCAGGGTAGCGCGCGGCCAGTTCTTCCAGCCTTGCGCGTGTCAGGGGCGCGGGCTGGCCTTCCAGCCCGGCCATGATCATCAGTTCCATCGGCGTCAGCGCCCAGAAATCGCGCGGGTGCAGGCGCAAATCGCGCAGGCCAAGGCGCATCAGCGCGGGCCAGTCAAAGCGCGGATGGGTCATGCGGGCGGGGTAAAGGCATGGGCCAGCAGCGCCGCTGCCGCCTGTGCCGCGCCCTGAATACCGCCTGCAATCTCGGCATGGGCCAGATCATCGGCCCCGCCTTGCCAGCCGCCCCCGCGCAACCCCGCAACCAGCAGCGCCAGCACATCGCGCGCCCGAAAGCGCCCGCTTTCAAACCGTTCCACCCGCGCCAACAGGGGATCTTCGCCCCAACCGGCCTCCAGTTCGGCCAGCGCGCCCGCAGAGGCCAGCGACAGCTCGAACGTGGCCTCGCCATTATGGCTGCCCGCATAATCCAGCCCCGTGATCTGAAACGCCCCCGTCACCACCCCGAAATCGGGAATGATGATCTGAAAATCCGGCGTTTCCCCATTGAAGAAAATGGCGCGCGCGCGCTCATCCGTGCCCGCATCCCGAAACACGCCAGACCCCGAAATCGCCGCAGATTTCACCCCCGCACCGCGCAGCAATTCGCGCCACCCCCCTTGCGAGGAGAGCGAGGTCACATCCACCGTTTCCGCATTGAAACTGACGCGCGTGGCCCGCAGGCCCGCGACAGTTTCAAACTGCCCGTCCCCTGTCATATCCACTTTTATCAGCAGGTCTTTGCCATTCTGTGCACCCATCGGGACACCTCCTAAACTGTAAAATCACGCATCCTCAACCAGCGCCCGAAAGCGCAGGTCTATGCGGCGGGTCTGATCGCCCTCTATGCGGCGGGCCTCGGCGCGTTCAAACCACAGGCCCACCAGCCGCCCGCGCGTCAGCACCAGCGCGGGGGCGTCCAGCACCTCGCACAGGCGCACGGCAATCTCTTTTGCGGCCAGAAACCCCGTGGCATTGGTCACAACACTGATCGTCAGGCTATGTTCCGCGCCACGGCTGGTCACATCAGACCGCTCGCGCACCTGTTCCGCGCCCAGCAAGATATAAGTGGCAGGCGGCGTGGCGGGCGGGATCGCATCATAGATCGCACCGCCCACCAGCGCTTGCAGGGCCGCATCGGCCTGCAAATGCGCGTAAATCGCGGTTTGCAACGCGGGGGCAAGGGTATAGCTCCTGCGGGCTGCTCCTCTGTTGCCGTGAAAATCAAATAGCGGCCCTGAACATCAGCCTCGGACACGGCCAGAATGCGGAAAATCCGC
>JAIUNA010000282.1 GCA_022565265.1 Roseinatronobacter sp.
CAGATTGGAAAGCGGCTCATCAAACAGATAAACCTTGGGATCACGCACAATCGAACGGCCAATGGCCACGCGCTGACGCTGGCCCCCTGACAGCGCCTTGGGCAGCCTGTCCAGATAGGGGCGCAGTTGCAAAATATCCGCCGCCCGCTCTACGGCGGCATCAATCTCTGCGCGCGATTTCTTGGCGATTTTCAGCGCAAAGCTCATATTGTCGCGCACTGTCATATGCGGATAGAGCGCATAAGACTGAAACACCATGGCAATGCCGCGCTGCGAGGGGGGGATATCATTCACCACCACCCCGTCAATTTCCAGCCTGCCGCCCGAAATCTTTTCCAGCCCCGCAATCATGCGCAGCAAGGTGGATTTGCCGCAACCGGACGGGCCGACAAAGACAATCAATTCCCCTGTCTTGATATCAAGGTTGATATCCGACAGGACTTTGACCTCGCCATAAGCCTTTTCCACATCTGTCAGCCGCAGCTCTGCCATGGTTCCGCCCCCCTATGTTATCGCTTCAGCACAAGGCAAGGTTGCCATGGCCCCAGATGCACCACCCCATCCGCACCGGGGCCAGAACTGTTCAGCTCTTGCCCCCCAGCCACCCAATGGCCCTGCGGCAAATGCAGCGTTGCGGGCGTGTGGCTTAGGTTGAAGGCGCAAAACATCTCTTCCCCCGCCTCCTCGCGGTGGAAAGACAGCACATCGCCCGAAACCTGCAACCCGCTGAGGGTGCCGCGCGCCAGCGCGCGGTGGGCGCTGCGCAGCGCAATGGCGCGGCGGTAATGGTGGAGCAGCGCATCTGGCGCGCGTTCCTGCGCATCCACCGCCAGCCCCAGATGCTCGCGCGCCACAGGCAACCATGGCTGGCCCTTGGAAAAGCCCGCGTTTTGCACATCAGGCGACCAGACCATCTGCGTGCGGCAGCCATCGCGGCCCTTGAATTCGGGCCAGAACTGAATGCCATAAGGGTCTTGCAAATCCTCGAAATTCAGCTCTGCTTCTTGCAGGCCCAATTCCTCGCCCTGATAAATGCACACAGACCCGCGCAAACACATCAGCAGCGTTGTATAGGCGCGCGCAGCAGCAGGGCTTAGCCCCCAGCGCGTGATATGGCGCACAACATCATGGTTGGAAAACGCCCAGCACGCCCAACCCTCTGGCGCCACATGATCCAGATGGCGCAGCACAGCCGCAAACCGCGCAGCAGAGGGCGCTTCTGCCGAAAGAAACTCGAACGCATAGCACATCTGCACTTTGTCATTGCCCGATGTGTATTCGCCCAAAATATCAAGCCCGCGCTGCGCATCGCCCACCTCGCCCACAGCCGCCGCGCCGTAACTGTCCATCAGCGCGCGAAACCGGCGCAGAAATTCCAGATTTTCGGGGCGGTTTTTATCGTACAGATGTTCTTGGTGGTTATAGGGGTTCACGGCAGGCGCGATATTGGCATTGCGCAATTCCGGCGCAAGTGGCGGGTTGTCGCGCAACTCGCGGTCATGCACATAGAAATTGATCGTATCCAGCCGGAAGCCATCTACCCCGCGCTCCAGCCAAAACCGCGTGACATCCAGAAGCGCATCCTGCACCGACGGTTCGTGAAAATTAAGATCGGGTTGCGATACAAGGAAATTATGCAAATAATACTGGCAGCGCCCCGCATCCCAGGCCCATGCCGACCCCCCGAAAATGGACAGCCAGTTATTGGGTGGCGTGCCATCCGGCTTTGGGTCTGACCAGACATACCAATTTGCGCGCGCATTGTCGCGCGACGCGCGGCTTTCTTTAAACCAAGGGTGCTGGTCGGAACTGTGCGACAGCACCAGATCAATCAAAATCTTGATCCCCAGATTATGCGCCGCCGCCACCAGTGCATCAAAATCCGACAGCGTGCCGAACATGGGGTCTACATCGCAGTAATCCGACACATCATAGCCGAAATCCTTCATCGGCGATGTGAAGAAAGGGCTAATCCAGATAACCGTCACACCCAGACTGGCGATATAGGGCAGCCGTTCGATAATACCGCGCAAATCGCCAATACCATCACCATTGCTGTCTTGATAGCTGCGCGGGTAGATCTGATAGATCACCGCACCGCGCCACCAATCGGGATAAAGCTCCAGCCCCTGATCGGGCTGCAACAAAGCTGTAGCAGTCACGTTTCTTTTCCTTATTTGACAGAGCCAGCCAAAAGGCCGCGCACCAGATAGCGTTGCATTGTGAAGAAAACGACCAGCGGCACCGCGATAGAGACAAAGGCCGCCGTGGCCAGAATGCCCCAATCCCCGCCACGAGAGCCGAGCAGATCATCCGCAATCTTTACGGTCATCACCTGTGTATCTGCGCCAGAGGGCAAGAATACCTTGGCCACCAGCAGATCGTTCCATGTCCATAGAAACTGGAAAATGGCAAAACTGGCCAGCGCGGGAAAGCTGAGCGGCAGGATGATCCGGGTGAAAATCTGAAAATCAGTCGCGCCATCCACCCGTGCGCTCTCGATAATATCGCGCGGCAGACCGGCCATGTAATTGCGCAACAGATACACCGCCAAAGGCAAGCCAAAGCCGGTATGCGCCAGCCATATGCCCACAAAGCTTTGGCCAATGCCAATATCTGTATGCAGCCGCAACAAAGGCACAAGCGCCAGCTGCAGCGGTACAACCAACAGCCCCACCACTGCCGCAATCAACAGGCCCCGGCCCGGAAAATCCATCCATGCCAGCGCATAGGCCGCAAAGGCCGCAATCAGGATGGGAATGATCGTGGCCGGAATTGTCACTGTCAGCGTATTGATAAACGCGCGATCCATGCCATCGGCAAACAGCACGGTTCGGTAATTGGCCAGCGTAAATTTGGGCGGGGTGCGGGCCTCGAAATACAGCGTCGGGCCGCGATCCAGCGCCTCCGGGGCCTCTATGCGGTAGCTGCCATCGCGGTTTACCACCACGCTGCCGCCCCCGCGCAACTCTGACACCGCGCCCGCCACAAACTCGGTGGGCGCAACAGCGCGCGTGCCATAGGCGGCCACAACCCCCGCGCCATCGGGGAAATTGGCGGCCAAAGCGGGATCGGCAAAGACATTGCCCTCCAGCACAAAAACGCCCCCCTCTTCGCGCGCGCCATCCGTGGCCACGCGGGTACGGAAATTCAGATCCACAGCCATAGGGGCCAGCCACCAGCCCGAATTGGAAATCTGGTCACGATCCCGAAAGCTGGACACAAACAGCCCCACCGTGGGCAGCAGCCATAACAGCACCAAAACCAGCACCGTGATATTCACGGCCACCCTGCCGCCCGAATTCTGCCCTGCGATATTGTCCATCCCCTGCCCCCCTCAGCGCAGTTCTTTGCGCGCTTGCCGGATGTTCCAGATCATCACAGGCAGCACCAGCAGCATGATGACAAAGGCCACAGCCGTGGCGCGGCCATCATCGCGGAACATATACGTCATCATATAACTGGGCAGAATATGCGTGCCAAAATTGCCGCCCGTCATGGTGTAGACAATATCAAACACCTTCAGCACCAGAATGGTGATCGTTGTCCAGACCACCACAATCGTGCCCATGATCTGCGGAACCTTGATCTTGAAAAACACCTGAAACGGGTTTGCCCCATCCAGAATGGCGGCCTCTATGGTTTCTTCCGGGATACCCCGCAGCGCGGCTGAAAGAATAACCATGGCAAAGCCTGTCTGAATCCAGACCAGAATCACCATCAGGAAGAAATTGTTCCAAAACCGCACTTGCAGCGGGTCTAGCACCGCCAACCCCATGGCATCGCGCAGCGCATTGATAACCCCGATATCGGGATTGGCCGAATAAACAAACCGCCAGATCAGCGAGGCCCCGACAAAGGAAATCGCCATCGGCATGAAGATCAGCGATTTGGCAATATTGCCCCAGCTCAGCCGGTCTGTAAGCTGCGCGATGAGCAGGCCAAAAAACGTGGCCAGCGCAGGCACAACCAGCACCCAAA
>JAIUNA010000283.1 GCA_022565265.1 Roseinatronobacter sp.
CGCCCACATCAATGCCGCGTGTCGGTTCGTCAAGGATCAGCACATCGGGTTGGGTGAACAGCCATTTCGACAGCACGACCTTTTGCTGGTTGCCGCCTGACAGGTTCATTACTTTCTGAAACACACTGGGGGTGCGGATATTCATGCTTTTGCGGTAGCCTTCGGCCACCTGTGTTTCCTTGGCTTCGATCAGCAGGCCGTGCCGGGCAACGGCAGAGAGATTGGCCATGGTGATATTGCGCTGGATCGGTTCTTCGAGGATGAGGCCAAGGGCCTTGCGATCTTCGGTGACATAGGCCAGCCCCGCCGCGATGGCGCGATCTACGCGGGATATATCTGTGATTTTTCCGCGCACGCGCGCCGTGCCGGTGATGTCGCGGCCCCAAGACCGGCCAAAGAGGCTCATGGCCAGTTCGGTACGCCCTGCGCCCATAAGGCCTGCAATGCCCACAACTTCGCCTGCATGCACGTTGAAGGAGATGTTCTTGATCGCCTGCCTGTCGGGGAAATCGGGGTGCTGGACAGACCAGTTCTCGATCTCCAGCAGCGGGGCGCCCTTGCTGCGGGCGCGGGCGGGATAGCGTTGTGCCATCTCGCGGCCCACCATGTCGCGCACAATCCTGTCTTCGGTGATGCCGCCATCTTTGGCGCGCAGGCTGGAGACTGTCGCCCCATCGCGCAGCACTGTCAGGCTATCGGCCACGCGGCGGATTTCATTCAGCTTGTGGCTGATAATGATTTGCGTCACGCCCTGTGATTTCAGTTCCAGCATCAGGGCCAGTAGCGCGTCACTGTCGGATTCTGACAAGGCGGCGGTTGGTTCATCCAAAATCAGCAGGCGTACATTCTTGGCCAGCGCTTTTGCAATCTCTACAAGTTGCTGTTTGCCTACGCCCAGCTTTTCCACGCGCGTTTCCGGCGGGTCTGAGATTCCGACCTTGCCGAGCAATTCTTTCGCGCGGCGATTGACTTCATTCCACTGGATGATGCCACCACGGGCAATTTCGTTGCCCAGAAACAGGTTTTCGGCAATAGACAGAAGCGGCACAAGTGCCAGTTCCTGATGGATGATGATGATGCCCTGTGCTTCGCTGTCGCGGATTGATCTGAACAGGGCGGGCTTGCCATCGAACAGGATTTCGCCATCAAAGCTGCCTGCCGGATAGACGCCGGACAGAACCTTCATGAGTGTGGATTTTCCGGCCCCGTTTTCGCCCACAACGGCGTGGATTTCGCCTGCCGCTACAGACAGGTTTACCCCGTCAAGCGCGCGCACACCGGGAAATGTCTTGACGATGGAGCGCATTTCCAGAAGCGCTGTCATGGGAGCCTGCCAGAATTTGGGAAAATCGGGGGCCGGGCTTTGCGCTGAAAAGGCGCGGCCCGGCCTTTTGGTTTCATTTCAGTTGATCAAGGGTGTAATAGCCCGAACCGATCAGGATGGATTCCCAGTTGGAGCCATCCACTGGCACGGGTTCAAGCAAGTAGCTGGGAATGATCTTGATGCCATTATCATAGGTGCCGGTATCATTGATCTCTGGCTCGGTTCCCGACAGGATGGCATTCACCATGCCAACCGTCACGCGGGCAAGCTCGCGGGTATCTTTGAAAACGGTGGAAAACTGTTCGTCTGCGATGATTGACTTGACGGATTGCACTTCGGCGTCCTGCCCTGTCACGATTGGCATTTGCAGATCACCCGAACCGTAGCCAACCCCCTTGAGCGATGACAGAATTCCGATGGACAGCCCGTCATAGGGCGAGAGAACGCCATGCACGGGAGTATTGGTGTAATGGGCTGACAGAAGGTTATCCATGCGCGCTTGTGCTACTGCGCCATCCCAGCGCAATGTGCCGACGCGATCCATGCCCATCTGGCCAGAGGCAATCACAACCTTGCCCGCTGCGATTAATGGCTCCAGCACGGACATGGCACCGTCATAGAAGAAATAGGCATTGTTATCGTCAGGCGAGCCGCCGAAGAGTTCGACATTGTAAGGCCCATCGCCAAAGCGGTTTTGCAAGCCTGCCACCAGAGACGAGGCCTGTTGAACACCCACTTTGAAATTGTCGAATGTGGCATAATAGCTGACATGGGCACTGTCGCGAATGAGGCGGTCATAAGCGATGGTCGATATCCCCGCCGCATCGGCATTTTCCAGCGCGTTTGACAGGGTTGTGCCATCGATTGCGGCGATGACCAGAACATCAACGCCATTGGTGATCATGTTCTCGATCTGTGCAAGCTGGTTGGGAATATCATCTTCAGCATATTGCAGGATGGTCTTGTAGCCCGCTTCCTCGAACAGGCGCACCATGGACTCTCCATCAGAAATCCAGCGTGCCGAGGATTGTGTTGGCATTGCGATTCCGACCAGCCCATTTGCAAAGCTGCCCGTGGCCATGACAAGGCCGACCGCTGTTGCGGTCAGAAATTTATAGGTCATCTTGTATCCTCCCAGATATGGCGGCCGGGCCTTATCTTGGTGCCCATGCTGTCCGCAGCAAAAGCGTAGGCCCGTTCGGCATATTAAACAAATTCTGATTATTGTATTTGGTATAACAAAAATGATATGTCAGTTGCATGTCATTCCTGTCTCGTCTTCGGCCTCAGCATTTGCGCCTTATCGCGGCGATTGCCGATCTGGGCAAAGTGCAGCTTGCGGCAGAGTTTCTGGCCATGTCGCAGCCCGCTGCCTCGCGTATTCTTGCCGAGGTGGAGGCCGATATCGGCGCGCCGCTGTTCGAGCGGCTTCCGCGCGGGATGCGGCCAACGGAACTGGGAGTGCAGGTGCTGCAACGCGCAACCGTGATCCTTGGGGAATATGCCGCGCTGGATAAAGATGTGGCCATGTTGCGCGGTGGGCAGGCAGGAAAGGTGCGGATTGGCACAGTGACCGGGCCAGCGTTGGGATATGTGATGCCCGCGATCCGACATTTGCGCGCAACCACGCCGGAGATAGAGGCTACAATCCATGTTGCGCCTTCGGCGGATCTGATCCGGGGGTTGGAGAATCGGGCCTTTGATCTGATTATCGCGCGGTTGCCGCCCGGACATGATGTGCGGATGCTGGATGTGACCCCGGCGCGCAATGAGAGGGTTTCGCTTCTGGTGCACCAAACCCACCCTTTCGCCGGGCGGGGGCTGTGCCGTCTGGATGACCTGCTGGCCTTTGACTGGGTGATGCAGGAACGCGGTGCACCCATCCGGCAAGCGGTGGAGAATGCCTTTTTTCAAGCCCGTCTGCCTTTGCCCGACAAGGTGACGAACAGTTCATCGCTTTTGGTTGCGCTTGACATGATCACGGCTGGCCCCGCCATTGTGCCTGTCGCGCAAGAGGTGGCGGCCTTTTTATGTGGCCAAGGTACGGCGGCCCGTGTCACTGTGCTGACGATAGGGGCGGCCATCTCGGTGGAGCCGTATTTTGTCATCCTTCATCGGCATCATGCAAAGACAGAGGCTGTCATGCGCCTGTATCGCCGGGTGCTGGAGATACTCTGACAGCGTTTGCCCCTGTCTTTGCCCCGATTGGCCGCTACTGGCTGCCTTGCCGCGCCAATGCGGCATCTATGCTGCTGGCGTAGCGCAGCATGGGTTTTTTCATCCCATGCAGAAGCAGGGCGCGCATCACGGCCCGGTTTGCCCCTGTAAGCCAGACAGTGACGCCGCGCCGATGGGCCTTGTGAACGATCCCTTCGATCATATGCCCGCCTGTGGAATCCAGAAACGGCACATCCGAGAAATCCATTACAAGGGTTTTGTGATCATCATGGATTCTGTCCAGAATCGCGCCGATAGAGGCTGTCGCGCCAAAGAAAAGCGGGCCGGAAATGCGGTAGATTACGATATCCGGGTCTGAGGCCGAGACTGTCTGCGCGGTTGTGTCTGTGTTGTTTGTCTTGCCCTTTATCTGTTGGGCGTAAACCATGATTTGCTTGCTGCTGCGATGCATGAACAGAAGCGAGCCAAGCGCGAGGCC
>JAIUNA010000284.1 GCA_022565265.1 Roseinatronobacter sp.
CCGCGCCCCACCCCGGCCCTGGGGCGGGCGTAATTGTTGGCGCCGCTGTAGGCGCAAGGGGGGTTACCGGGCAAGGCCTTCCGGGAGGCAGGGCGCGCCGGGGCGGGGGGGGTGCAGGAATTGCATGTGTTGCGCTCTGACCGGATGCGGGTTGTGCCCGGCGCGGATGGCTGGCCTGTGGCCTATGATTACACTGTGGGCAGTGCGAGCCACCGGTTTCATCTGCGCGATGGCATTGTGCCGATTTGCCATATCCGCAGTTTTCACCCGCTGGATGACCATTACGGCCTGTCGCCTTTTGAGGCCGCGCGCCGTGCGGTGGAGGTGCATAATGCGGCGTCCAACTGGTCGCGCGCGTTGTTGGACAATGCCGCGCGCCCGTCTGGGGCGATTGTCTATAAAGGCCCGGACGGGCAGGGCAGTTTGAGTGCCGAGCAATTTGAGCGGTTGCAAGCCGAGATGGAGGCCCATCATCAGGGGGCGCGCAATGCGGGCCGGCCCATGTTGCTGGAAGGGGGCCTTGATTGGAAGCCCATGGGCTTTTCCCCCTCGGATATGGAGTTTCAGAAAACCAAGGAAGCGGCGGCGCGCGAAATTGCGATTGCCTTTGGCATTCCGCCCATGTTGCTGGGCATTCCCGGCGATGCGACCTATGCCAATTACCAGGAGGCCAATCGCGCCTTTTACCGCCTGACGGTGTTGCCGCTGGCGCAGCGGGTGAGTGCGGCGGTGGCGCATTGGCTGTCAGGCTTCATTCCCGGTGAGGTGATATTGAAGCCCGATCTTGACCAGGTGCCCGCGCTGGCGGTGGAGCGCGAGCAGCAATGGCGGCGCGTGGGTGAGGCAGGTTTCCTGACAGATGCCGAAAAGCGGGTTTTGCTGGGCCTGCCTGCGCTGGTGGAGGGCGCATGAGCGCGGCGCGGCGGCAGGTGGGGGGATCGCGCTTTCTCTATGACAGTTTCGATGCCGCGCAGGCGCGGATAGATGCGCAAGAGCGCGTGTTCGAGGCGCGCAAGGAGGCGTTGGAATTTCGCATGGCGCGGTTGGAGCAGGCCGTGGAGCGGCTGGAAAAGCGGTTGTGGCTGGCTGTTTACAGTGTGGCGGCCGGGGTGTTGGCGCATGGGGCGCTGGCACTGGTCGCGGCCTTTGGATGAGTGAGGGAGCGATGGAATACAAGTTCTTGCAACCTGAACCGGGTGTGAGCCTTGTGCAGGGCCAGCGGATAGAGGGCTATGCCTCTGTCTTTGGCCTGCGCGACAAGGGCGGGGATATCGTGATGCCGGGGGCCTATGCGGTCTCGCTGAAGGCGCTGCAGCGGCGGGGCGAGAAGGTGCGCATGCTGTGGCAGCATGACCCCGCCCAGCCGATTGGCGTCTGGGATGAGGCGTTTGAGGATATGCGCGGGCTGTTCGTGCGGGGCCGCTTGCTGGAGGATGTGGCGCGGGCGCGCGAGGCGCGCGCGCTGTTGGCGGCGGGCGCAGTGGATGGCCTGTCGATCGGCTATCGCACGGTGCGCGCCGAGGCTGTGGCCGGAGGCGGGCGGCGCCTGTTGGAGCTGGATTTGTGGGAAGTGAGCCTTGTGACATTTCCCACGCAGGCAGAGGCGCGGCTGGCGGCCAAGGCCAGCACGCTGGCAGCGTTGGGCGGTTTGCGCGCGCAGATGCGCGCGGCGCGCGCTGATGTTGCGCGGCTATAGGGGCTGCGCGCGCTGCTTTTACCCGATCTTGGGCGCGCTGGTTTAGTTTGCCCTGATCACATCTGATCACTGTTTGGAGACAAGAGCCATGACCAACCCCGCGCCACAGGTGCAGGCGGGGGCCGGGGGGGATGTGCCCCCATCTGTGCCCCCCGCTTTGCCCGCCACTGACATTGCCCCGGAGATGGAGTTGAAAACCGCGCTTCAGGGCTTGGCGCAGGAATTTGGCGCTTATCACGCCGAGATCACCCGGAAACTTTCACAACAGGAAGAGCGACTGACAATGCTGGATCGCAAGACTGCCCTTTCCCCTTCGCGCCCTGTGCTGAGCCAGGCTGATGCTGGTTCTGCGCTTCATCACAAAGCCTTTGATGCCTATTTGCGCCGGGGTGATGATACCCCCCTGCGCGGGCTGGAATTGGAGGCCAAGGGCCTGAACACGCAGGTTGCCGCTGATGGCGGGTATCTGGTTGATCCTGAAACCGCCTCTGCCATTCGGGGTGTGCTGCATGCCACGGCCTCTATCCGGGCGATTGCTTCGGTGGTGACGGTGGAAGCGGGCACATTTGATGTGTTGGTGGATCATACCGATGTGTCCACAGGCTGGGCCAGCGAAACTGCGGCCTTGGCGGAGTCTGACACGCCCAAGATAGACCGTATTCCCATTCGGCTGCATGAGCTGGCCGCCATGCCCAAGGCCAGCCAGCGCCTGCTGGATGACAGCGCCTTTGATATTGAGGGCTGGCTTGCAAGCCGCATTGCCGCGAAATTTGCGCGTGCCGAGGCTGCGGCCTTTATCCTTGGGGATGGGTTGGACAAGCCGCGCGGGTTTCTGACCCATGACACGGTGGAGGATGCGCTGTGGGATTGGGGCAATCTGGGCTATATCGCCACGGGGGCGGAGGGAGATTTTGCGCCGATCAATGCCTCTGATGCGATTGTCGATCTGGTTTATGCGCTGGGGGCCACTTACCGCGCCAATGCAGTGTTTGTGATGAATTCCAAAACAGCGGGCGCGGTGCGCAAAATGAAAGATGCCGATGGCCGTTTCCTGTGGTCGGATGGGCTGGCAGCGGGAGAGCCTGCGCGGCGGTTGGGCTATCCGGGGCTGGTGGCCGAGGATATGCCCGATATTGCGCCCAATAGCTATGCCATTGCCTTTGGCGATTTCGCGGCGGGCTATACCATTGCCGAACGCCCTGATCTGCGTGTGCTGCGCGATCCGTTCAGCGCCAAGCCGCATGTGCTGTTTTATGCCACCAAGCGCGTGGGCGGGGATGTTTCTGATTTCAAGGCGATCAAGCTGTTGAAATTTGGCGAAATCTGATCTGTGCCCCTGCCCCCCATATCCGGCGGGGCAGGGGATTTTTGGGATGATTTTCTTGCAGCGAGAGGCCCTTCATGCATCTGACAGAAACAAGCCCCATTCCCGGCGCCGCGCTGCCTTTGGCCGTGTTCCGCGATCATTTGCGCCTGTCGAGCGGTTTTGCCGATGACAGCACGCAAGACGGGCTGTTGGAGCAATATTTGCGCGCGGCGATTGCCAGTGTTGAGGGGCGGGTGGCGCGGGCGCTGTTCGTGCGCGGCTATGTATTGCGGCTGGCGCGCTGGCGCGATGGCTACGCGGAGCGCCTGCCACTGGCCCCTGTGGTGGCGGTGGATGGGGTGGTGCTGGTTTCGGCGCAGGGGGTGGAAACGCTGGTGGCCTCTGCGCGCTACAGGCTGGATGCCGATGGCATGCGCCCAAGGTTGGAGGCGGCGGGATCTGCTTTGCCGCAAATCCCCACAGGGGGGGCAGTGGAGATTGCCTTTCGCGCCGGGTTTGGCGTGGATTGGGCAGATATCCCCGCCGACCTGCGCCAAGCCGTGCTGTTGCTGGCGACGCAATATTACGAGGGGCGCGCGGATGCGGGCGGCGATGATGAGGCCAGCTTTGGCATTCGCGCGCTGCTGGAGCGCTGGCGCGACATTCGCCTTGGGGGCCGGACATGAGCGGCGCGCCCAATCTGAGCCGCGCTTTGGTGCTGGAAAGCCCGGTTGTCACGCCAGATGGCGCGGGCGGGTTTGTCACGACATGGGAAAGTCTGGGCACTGTCTGGGCGGAAATCCGGGCCGGGGCGGGGCGCGCGCGGTTTGCCGCACTTGGCCCATCGGGTGAGGTGCGCTTGCGCATTGTGCTGCGCGCGGCCCCCGCGGGCAGCCCGCGCCGCCCGCGCCCAGAGCAGCGCTTGCGCGAAGCGGCGCGGATTTTCCCCATACTGGCCCTGGCCGACGC
>JAIUNA010000285.1 GCA_022565265.1 Roseinatronobacter sp.
CCCATGCGCGCCTATATCGCCGTAACAGCGGCTTATTGGGCCTTCATGCTCTCCGATGGCGCGCTCAGAATGCTGGTGCTTTTGCATTTCAACGCGCTTGGCTTTTCGCCCGTCCAACTGGCCTGGCTGTTTTTGCTTTATGAACTGGCAGGCATCATCACCAATCTGGCTGCGGGCTGGCTCGCGGCACGCTTTGGGCTGGCGGCCACGCTATATGCGGGCCTTGGCTTGCAGATTGCCGCATTGGCCGTTCTCGCACAGCTTGATCCCGGCTGGAGCATCGCGGCCTCGGTCATGTTTGTGATGGCCGTTCAGGGTGCCTCTGGCGTTGCCAAGGATCTGGCGAAAATGTCCTCGAAATCAGCCGTCAAATTGCTTGCACCTGCGGCAGAAGGGGCGCTCTTTCGCTGGGTGGCGCTGCTCACAGGCTCCAAGAACGCGGTCAAAGGGGCGGGATTTTTTCTTGGCGCTGCGTTGCTGGCAGTCGCAGGGTTTCAGAGCGCGATCTGGGCCATGGCGGCGGTCTTGGCGGTCATCCTTCTCGCTGTGCTTTTGTTCCTGCCCGATGGGCTGCCGGGGCGGATGAAAGCGGCCGAAAGCTGGGGGGGCTGGCGCTCGCATGATCCCCGCGTGAACCGGCTGAGCCTTGCGCGCATGTTCCTGTTCGGGGCGCGCGATGTCTGGTTCGTGGTCGGCATTCCGATCTATTTTCAGGCCGTGCTTTCAGATGGCACGGCAGAGGGGCGGCGCGAGGCATTCTTTCTGGTGGGCGGGTTCATGGCGCTCTGGATCATCCTTTACGGCGCTGTGCAGGCCTTTGCCCCGCGCCTCTTGCGCGCCAAAGGCGCGTCAGAGGCCGCGATTACCCGCAAGGCCATCTTCTGGGCCGGGTTGCTGGTTCCCGTCCCGTTCGTGCTTGCCCTGGCAAGCTGGCTGTCAGGCCCGGCCAGCCCAGGGTTGACAGCCGCGCTTGTGGCCGGATTGCTGCTTTTTGGCTTTGTCTTTGCCATCAATTCCTCGGTGCATTCCTATCTGATCCTCGCCTTTGGCGCGGCAGAGCGGATTACCCGCGATGTGGGCTTTTATTACATGGCCAATGCTGCGGGGCGGCTGCTGGGAACGGCGCTGTCAGGGGTCAGCTACCAGTTGGGCGGCCTGCCGCTTTGCCTTGCCACCGCCGGATTGATGGCGCTGGCAAGTTGGCTTGCAGCGCGGCGGCTGGCAGCATAACCGGCACTCAGCCGGGCTGAGGCCCGGCCAAGCCCGCGCGCCGCTCTGCCAGCCGGGAATTGCTGATCAGTATGGCAAAGACAACACTCGCGCTCAGCGCGATGGCCAGCACATTATGCGATACCAGCACCAGCCCCGCCAATGTCAGCACCCATTTTTGCCAGCGCGCCACCGATGTCTTGAAAAACCCGATATAGGCCACAGACAGCGCCACGATCGACAATATCCCCGAAGACAGCGCCAGCGAGAAATCCCACAGCGTGAAATCAATGAACAGAAGCGATGGCGCATAAATAAACATCATCGGAACCAGCGCCTTGCCCATGGACAGCCGGAAAGCTGTCATCCCCGTCTGCATCGGATCAGAGCGCGCAATCCCCGCGCCTGCATAGGCCGCCAGCGCGACAGGCGGGGTGATATCGGCCAGAACCCCGTAGTAGAAAACAAAGAAATGCGTGGCCAGCAACGGCACGCCCAGTTGTTGCAGCGCAGGCGCGGCAATCGCGGCCAGAATGATATAGGTGGGGGTCGTGGGAATGCCCGCGCCCATGATGATGCAGGCAATGGCCACAAAGATCAGCGCAAAGAACAGGGTTGTGCCGTTTTGTGTCAGAAATCCAAGCGGATCAAGCGCACTGACAGCCGCACCCACCCATGCCGCGGCATCAATCACCGCCCCGGAAAACTTGAACCCCATCCCAGTCAGCGTTGTGACCCCCAGAATGAACCCCACACAAGCGCAGGCAGCGGTAATGGCAATGGATTGCTGCGCCCCGCTCTCCAGCGCATCTTTCAGCCGCAAGGGCGTCAGCGCGCTGCGTGCATCCATGCGCTTGCCCAAGCCCACCAGTTGCAGCGCCAGCGGAATATAAGAGCATATGATCGTCAGGATGATCCCCCAGAACGCCGCAAGAAAGGGGGTAAATTTCATCAAAAGCAGCGTGACCATCACCACCAGCGGAATGAACAAATGCCACGACCGCGCCAGCACATCCATGAATTGCGGCAGCTTGTCAGGCGCGATTCCTTCCAGATTCAGGCGCTTGGCTTCCAGATGCACCATAAACAGGGTCGAGAGGTAGTGAAACGCTGCCGGAATAATCGCAATCAGGATCAACTCGTTATAGGGCACGCCCAGCATTTCTGTCATAACAAAGGCTGCGGCCCCCATGATGGGGGGCGTCACCTGCCCGCCACAACTGGCCGAAGCTTCTGTTGCCGCTGCAAAACGGCCTGAAAAGCCCTTGGCCTTCATCATGGGAATGGTGAAAGCCCCCGTTGTCACTGTATTGGCCACCGGAGAGCCGGAGATCATGCCAAAAAACCCGGAGGACACCACCGCCACTTTGGCAGGGCCGCCCGAATACCGCCCCGCCACAATGCTGGCCAGATCAATGAACAACTGCCCCAGCCCGGATTTCTGCGCCAGCACCCCGAACAGCACGAAATGGAATACGAATGTTGCCACAACCCCAATCGCAATGCCGTAAATCCCCTCTGTGCCCAGATAGAGATGGTTCACCAGCCGAATGATATTATAGCCCCGATGCGCCAGATCACCGGGCAGATAGGGGCCGAAAATGGCGTAAAGCAGTGCCAGCGTGCCGATGACGGGCAAAACCTCGCCCATGGTACGGCGCGCGGCTTCCAGTACCATGATGATGGCAATCAGCCCCATCACATAGTCAATCGGCTGTGGAAAACCGACATTGCGAATGAAGATCGTCTCGAAGAACACGATCAGATACAGCGACGAAGCACCGCCTGCGATGGCCAGCGGCCAATCTATGAGTGAAAGCTTGTTTCCATGCCCCCCCAGCGCCTGAATGGGCAGCGCCGTCAGCGCCAATGCCGCGCTCAGCGCGATCAAGCCCAGACGCGCGGCTTCGGGAATGCGCGCAGATAAAGCATCCGCCAGTTGCAGACCCAGAAACAGGTAAAACGCCCCAAAGGCCAGCCCGAACCCCCATGCACGCAGCGGCTTTTCCACGATCACACGCGGAAAGAGCAGAAACACAAGCGGCATGATAAAGCTCATATGCACCGAGCGGTGCATCACTTCATTCAACAGGCCAAAGCCCGATGTGTATATATGAAAGACACTCAGCACCACACAGGCCAGCGTGACAATCCAGCCTGTCACCCCTGTCAGGCGGCGGAAATTGGTTTCAGTGTCGTATTTACGGACAAGGGCGTCCATTTCCGCATCAGACAACGCGCCAGTTTGGGGAGAGGGTGTCATCAATCTTCTTCCTTGCACTCCGCCACCCGGATTTCGAGGGGTATTGCGGGCCATTTGGTCAGGTCAAGTATCGCATCACCTGCGAACAGGCGTTTTTCATATTGCGGCGCACTGCGCAAGATCAGGCGCGGGATGGGGCGGTGCAGATCGATCACCATCTTGCCCGCCTCGCTCCGCCAGCCCGCGCCATCATGGGCCACACCGGGGCCGTGGGCCTCGAACCGCTCGGCGGTCTGGATGATCTGGCCATCGGGCATCAGCAGATATTCGGCCTGCACTGGGGTAAGGGTCACGGAATGGCGCCAGATCAGCGCAAATTCCGGCCCCTGCACCTGTGCAAGCACCTTGTCATCTTGCAGGCGGATCACCGCAATCTGGTCTGGTGTGCAGGCGCGGGGGGGCCGGAGGGCGCCCCCCCGGGGAACAGGCCACGGCACCCCCGCCACGCCGCCCCCCCCAGGGGGG
>JAIUNA010000286.1 GCA_022565265.1 Roseinatronobacter sp.
ATGCCCGCCGATATTCTCGGTTCGGAAGTGCTGGATGTTGCCGATGATGGCAAACGCGCCTTCCGTTTCATCCAAGGCCCGATTTTTTGCCAGTTGTTGATGGCAGATGAGATCAACCGCGCCAGCCCGCGCACGCAAGCGGCGCTTTTGCAGGCCATGCAGGAGGGCGAGGTAACGGTTGCAGGCGCCCATCACCGACTGGAACAACCCTTTCACGTGCTGGCAACCCAGAACCCGATTGAACAGGAAGGCACCTATCCCTTGCCCGAAGCACAGCTTGACCGGTTTCTGGTGCAAATTGATGTGGCTTATCCCGACCGCGCCACAGAGCGTGACATTCTGATGGCCACCACAGGCGAAAGCGAAGATACCGCACATGCTGTCTTTAGCGCTGCCGAATTGATGGCCGCGCAACAGCTTTTGCGCCGCATGCCGGTTGGCGAGACTGTCGTAGAGGCAATCTTGGATCTTGTGCGCGCCTGCCGCCCGGAAGAGCCAGAGGCCCATGAAATCGTGCGCGACAGCGTGAGTTGGGGGCCGGGGCCACGTGCGGCTCAGGCTTTGATGCTGACAGTGCGCGCGCGCGCGCTTCTGGACGGACGGCTTGTGCCCTCGGTCGAGGATGTGGTGGCCATGGCGCGGCCTGTTCTGTCGCACCGTATGGCGCTCAGCTTTGCCGCGCGCGCGCGCGGCGAAAGCCTTGGCGCGATCATTGATACAGTTGCTGCCATTGCCACCGATCTGGAGGTCGCGGCGTGATCCCACCCGCCCAGCTTCGCACGCGGGCAGAGGCGCTTGCCGCGCCCCTGCCAGCCCTTCTTGCACAGGCCGAGCATCTTGCGGCCTCAGTGCTGCCGGGCGCGCATGGGCGCAGACGCGCGGGCGCAGGGGATGAATTCTGGCAATATCGGCAAGCCACATCCTCGGACTGGGGCGCGCGCATTGATTGGCGCCGCTCTGCGCGCGCGGATGTCCATTTCGTGCGTGAAACCGAATGGCAGGCGGCGCAGGCGGTGACACTCTGGGTGGATCAATCACAGGCCATGCAGTTTTCCGGCCATAAATCGCGCCCCCCCAAGGAAGAGCGCGCGCGCCTGCTGGCGCTGGCGCTGGCTGTGTTGCGGGTGAACGCGGGCGAGCGTGTGGGGCTGGCCCCTGATCTGCCCGCGCGCTCTGGCCGCGCGCAGCTTGATCCACTGGCGCTTGCGCTAAGCACCCCCTCCACCCTGCCCGCCGATTATGGCACCCCCCCGCCGGGCGCATTGCCTGCCCATTCGGCAGCCGTCTTCCTGTCAGATTTTCTGGGCGATCCGGGCGCGCTGCAACAGGCCGTAGGCCGCGCCGCAGATCGCGGCGTGCGCGGCGCGCTGGTGCAGGTGCTTGATCCGGTGGAAGAAGACTTTCCCTATCAGGGCCGCTCGATCTTTGAATCGATGGCAGGGGGGCTGCGCCATGAAACCCTGCGCGCGAATGATCTGCAAATCCGCTACCGCGCCCGACTGGCAGAGCGGCGCGACATGCTGGCCAATCTGGGGCGCGTCACAGGCTGGCAAGTGCTGACCCATCACAGCGCGCAGCCCCCCGCTGCCGCGCTGATGTGGCTTTGGCATGCGCTGGATGCCGGACGGGGGCGCGCATGACCAGTTTCGGCCCCCTTGGCTTTACCAGCCCCGCGCTCCTTATAGCACTTGTTGCAGTGCCGCTGTTGTGGTGGCTGTTGCGCGCCGTGCCACCTGCGCCCGTGATCCGCCGCTTTCCCGGTGTTGCCCTACTGATCGGGCTGCGCGATGAAACCAGCGAAACCGACAAAACCCCGTGGTGGCTGCTGCTGTTGCGCGCCCTTGCTGTGGCCGCGCTGATCCTTGGCTTCTCCGGGCCTGTGTTGAACCCGCAAGCCGCGCGCGATGGCTCTGGCCCATTGCTGATTGCGCTGGATGCAAGCTGGGCCAGCGCGCGTGACTGGCCGCGCCGGATAGAGCGTGTGCAAGAAGTTCTGGCCGAAGCGCAGCGCGCAGGTCGCCCGGTGGCAGTGGTCGCGCTCAGCGATCCACCACTGGAAGAAACGCCCTTGCGCAGCGCCGATTACTGGGCCGAACGTGTGCCCGGCCTTGCCCCGGCCCCCTTTAGCGCATCTGCTGATGCGCTGCAAAACTGGGTTGCAGGGTTGCCCGCGCAGATCGAAACCTATTGGCTCTCGGATGGGTTGGCGCATGATTACCGCCCTGCCCTGCTGGCGGCATTGCAGGCGCGCGGCCCTGTCAGCGTATTTGAAACTTCGCGCCCGCCCTTGGTGCTGGCACCGCCGCACCTGCGCGAAGGCGTGATTCACATTGCAGCCCATCGCCCCAAAGGCTTGCCCGAACAAGAGATAGAGATCACCGCCACTGGGCGCGATCCTGCCGGGATAGAGCGGCTATTGGCACGCGGCACAGCGCAATTTGACACAGGCGCCCCCCGTACAACGCTGGAATTGACATTGCAGCCAGAGTTGCGCAACCGCATCACGCGTTTTCAGATTGCGGGCGAACGCTCCGCCGGGGCCGTGGCACTGACGGATGACGCCTTGCAACGGCGCAAAGTGGCGCTGCTGACAGGGCGCGAGGGGCGCGAAGGTCTCGATCTGCTATCGCCGTTTTTCTACCTTCGTCAAGCGCTGGAACCAGTGGCCGAGCTTATCGAAAGCCCATCGGTGGATGATCTGTTGCTGACTGCGCCGGATGTGCTGATTTTGGTGGATATCGCCCAACTGGGCGAAGTGGAAAGCGCACAAATTCTGGATTTCGTCACTGATGGCGGACTGCTTTTGCGCTTTGCAGGGCCAAGGCTGGCGGCCTCGGATATTGCCCGCGCGCAGGAAGACCAGCTCTTGCCCGTACGGCTGCGCATTGGCGGGCGCACAGTTGGCGGCGCGATGAGTTGGGGCGCACCGCGCAGCTTGCGCGAATTCGCGCCCGACTCGCCCTTCGCAGGGCTGCGCATCCCCCAAGACGTGACAATCAGCGCGCAGGTTCTCGCCCAGCCCGATCCCAATCTGGCCGAACGCAGCATCGCAACGCTGGCCGATGGCACACCGCTTGTCACCCGCAAATTCTCTGGCGCGGGGCAAGTGGTGCTGATCCACACAACCGCCAATGCGGAATGGTCTACCCTGCCCTTGTCGGGGCTGTTTGTGGATATGCTGGAACGGCTGGCAGTCTCTACCCGCCCGGCCGCACCGACATCTGACGCGCTGATTGCCGCACAATGGCAACCCGAACGCGCGCTTGATGGCTTTGGGCAGGTCACAGATGCCAGCGCGCGCCCTGTGATCGCGGGCGCACGGCTGGCAGAGGGGCGCTTCGGCCCCGATCTGCCGCCCGGTGTTTATCGCAGTGCTGCCGGGGCAATTGCATTGAATATCGGAGCGCCTGAAATGGAATTGCGCATGGCAACATGGCCCGCAAGCGTGGTGCTGGAACGCGATGCAGTGGCGCAAGAACGCGATCTGACAGCGCTGTTTCTGACATTTGCGCTTGGGGCGCTTTTGCTGGATATTCTGGCCGCGCTTTGGGTGTCGGGGCGGCTGCGCGGGGCAACGGCAGCGCTAGGGCTGGTGGTTCTTGCTTTGGCAGGCCAGCCCGCAAAGCTGCACGCACAGCCAGATGACAGGCTGGCCCTTCAGGCCACTACAGCCGTGGTTCTGGGCCATGTCCTGACCAGCGATTCACGGGTAGATGACATGGCACGCGCGGGGCTTTTGGGGCTAAGCCGGGTGCTCTATGCCCGCACCTCGATCGAACCCGATCCCCCTATCGGGGTTGATCTGGAAGCAGATGAGCTGACATTCTTTCCCTTTCTTTACTGGCCAATTACAGAGAACACGCCCATCCCCTCGGATGCCGCCTATGGGAA
>JAIUNA010000287.1 GCA_022565265.1 Roseinatronobacter sp.
AAAAACTGAAGCGGGGCAAGGGGGCGCTCGCGCCCCCTCTTGGCGCTTCGCGCCAATTCACCCCCTGAGGATATTTGGGCCAAGATGAAATCAGGGGCGCGAGAATGGGCTTCTATATTCTGAAGCGGTTGGTATCTGCGATACCCGTGCTTTTGGGGATTACTGTGATCGTGTTTCTGATCATGGCGATGATCCCCGGCGATCCGGCCACAGCGATTTTGGGGAGCTATGCCACGCCGGAGAATGTGGCGCGGCTGAACCGCCATCTGGGGCTGGATGAGCCGTTATGGAAGCAATATTTCATCTGGCTGGGCAATCTGTTGCAGGGTGATTTCGGGCGGTCTTTCGCGTTGAACCGCCCTGTTCTGGATGAAATCCTGGATCGGTTTTCTGCCACGCTGATTTTGGCGGGAACAGGTTTTGTGCTGTGTTCGGTGCTGGGGATTCTGGCAGGGGTGATTTCTGCGGCGCGGCAATATGGGCTGGCGGATAAGGCGATTACCTTTGTTGTCATCCTTGGGATTTCGGTGCCATCCTTTTTTCTTGGCATGATGATGATCCTGCTGTTTGCGGTGCAGTTGCGCTGGTTTCCGGTGTCGGGGATGTATGCGATCTGGGGCGGCGGCGATCTGGCCGATCTTATCCGGCATCTGACCATGCCGGCGCTGGCGCTTGCGGTCGTGGCGACGGGTGTGATTGCGCGGCTCTCGCGTGGCGCGATGCTGGAAGTTCTGCGGCAGGATTTCATCCGTACTGCGCGCGCCAAGGGCGTGCATGAGCGGCGCGTGATCTGGGGCCATGCCCTGCGCGCCGCGATGGTGAGCATCATTCCCGTACTGGGCATTCAGGCGGGGTTTGTGTTGTCGGGCGCTGTCTATATCGAGATGGTGTTTCAATGGCCCGGTATCGGGCGCATGTTGGTGGATGGCATTTTGAAGCGTGACATTTTGCTGGTGCAAGGCGGCGTTGTGTTTGTGGCCGCCTGTTACGTGGGCTTCAACATCGTGGTGGATGTCGCGCAAAGCCTGCTTGACCCAAGGATTCGTACATGAGCCTGTTTTTGCGTCTTTTGTTTCGCAACCGGCTGGCGGGGTTTGGCGCTGTGGTGCTGGGGCTGATTGTTGTGCTGGCGGTGCTGACGCCTGTGCTGCCCTTGCTGCCCCCCAATGAGACCAATACGGCAAACCGCTTCCTGCGCCCCTTGTCTGATGGCCATATGCTGGGCACTGATCATCTTGGCCGCGATTTGCTGTCGCGGCTGATGTGGGGCACGCGGCTGTCTTTGGCGGTGGGCTTTGCGGCGGCATTGGTTGCGGGGCTGGTGGGCGCGGCCATTGGGGTGATGGCAGGCTATTTCGGTGGGCGCACGGATAATGTGACCATGCGCGGTGTCGATATGCTGATGGCATTCCCCTATATCCTGCTGGCGCTGGCGATTGTCGCGGTGCTGGGGCCGGGGCTGCTGAACGCGCTGATTGCGGTTGCGGTGGTGAATATCCCTTTCTTCGCGCGCAATATCCGCGGTGTGACAGTGGGTATTGCGCATCGGGAATTCATTGATGCCGCGCGGCTGGCGGGCATGGGGCATATGCGCATTTTGCTGACCGAGGTTTTGCCCAATATCGTCCCTGTGGTGGTGATCGCCATGTCTACCACCATTGGCTGGATGATTCTGGAGACGGCGGGCCTGTCCTTTCTGGGGCTTGGCAGCCAGCCGCCGCAGGCTGATCTTGGGTCCATGCTGGGAGAGGCGCGTTCGGCGCTGATCACTGCGCCGCATACTTCGATCGTACCGGGGGTGATGATCTTGCTGATTGTGATGTCGGTCAACCTGCTGGGGGATGGTATTCGCGATGCACTTGATCCGCGCCTGCGCTCTGGTGCGCTGTCGCGGCCCATGGCCACCACGCGGGTCGAGCGGCGCAACGTGCCCGCTCCTACCGGAGAGGGCCTGTTGCGCATTGATGAACTGGAGACCCAGTTCCATATCGGCGCGCGCATTTACAGGGCGGTGAACGCGGTCTCGCTTGATCTCAAGCCCGGTGAATGCCTTGGGCTGATCGGGGAATCGGGTTCGGGGAAATCCGTTACCGCGCTGTCGGTGATGGGGCTTGTCGCCTCGCCCCCCGGTGTGATTACGGGCGGTGCGGTGCGGTTGGAGGGGCAAGACCTGATCGGCGCCCCTTATGAGGTTTTGCGCAGCCTGCGCGGGCGCAGGGTGGCCTATATTTTCCAAGATCCCCTTGCCACCCTGCATCCGCTGTACCGGATTGGCGACCAACTGGTCGAGGCGATCCGCGTGCATGCGCCTGTGAGCTACCGCGAGGCATATGCACGCGCGGTGAAGTTACTGGAAGATGTGCGCATTCCCAATGCACCTGCCCGTGCCCGCGCCTTCCCGCACGAACTGTCAGGGGGTATGCGCCAGCGTGTGGGCATTGCGATGGCTTTGGCCAATGATCCTGATATCATTATCGCAGATGAACCCACCACCGCGCTGGATGTGACAGTGCAGGCGCAGATTTTGGCCCTCTTGTCAGATTTGCGGCGGTCGCGGGGATTGGCCATCTTGTTCATTACCCATGATTTCGGGGTGGTGGGCCAGCTTTGCGACCGTGTGGCCGTCATGTATGCCGGGCGTATTGTCGAGGCCGGGGCAACGCAAGAGGTGCTGGCCGCGCCTGCCCATCCCTATACAAAACGCCTGATTGCCTGTGTGCCAGATCTGGGCGCGGGGCGGCGGGTGCTGGCGTCGATTCCCGGTCTGCCGCCTGCGGTGGATGATCTGCCACCGGGCTGCGCCTTTGCGCCGCGCTGTGACAAGGCGCAAGCGGCCTGCCGCGCAGGCGATATCGCCCTAAGAGGCGCGGCACGCCAGGTGCGCTGCCTGTTTCCGGAGGGGGCGCAATGACACTGGCCTTGAAAACCATCAATCTGGCCAAGACATTTGATATCGGCAAGCGCCTGATTGGCCCGCCGCGCGCGCAGGTGCATGCGGTGCACCCTGTCTCTTTCGAGGTGCGGGTGGGCGAAACGCTGGGGATTGTGGGCGAATCCGGCTGCGGAAAATCCACTTTGGCGCGGATGCTTGTGGGGCTGACGCCCCC
Organism: Roseinatronobacter sp.; assembly: GCA_022565265.1. Taxonomy (GTDB): domain Bacteria; phylum Pseudomonadota; class Alphaproteobacteria; order Rhodobacterales; family Rhodobacteraceae; genus Roseinatronobacter. The sequence continues at coordinate 3,108 of JAIUNA010000287.1, forward strand.
AACATCGGGCCAGATCGAGATCGAGGGGCGCGCGCTGGATCGTGCTGATCCGGCGGCCTTTGGCCGGTTGATTCAATATGTGTTTCAAGACCCGGTTTCCAGTCTGAACCCGCGCAAGACCATTCGCCAGATCATGCAGGCGCCATTGCGCCAGTCGCATGGGTTGCGCGGGCGCGCGCTGGAGGCGCGGATTGCAGAGCTGTTTGACGCCGTGAATCTGCGCCCTGAATTCCTTAGCCGCTACCCGCATGAGTTTTCCGGCGGGCAGGCGCAACGGATTGGCATTGCACGCGCACTGGCCGCCAGCCCGCGTATTCTGATCCTTGATGAACCGGTTTCGGCGCTGGATGTCTCAGTGCAAGCGCAGGTGCTGAACCTGCTGGCCAATCTGAAAGCCGAATTTAACCTGACATATCTGTTCATCAGTCACGATCTGGCTGTGGTCGAGGCGGTGAGCGACCGTATTGCAGTGCTCTATTTCGGCTCTGTTGTGGAAACGGGGCCGGCGCAAAAGGTCTTTGCAGCGCCGCGCCATCCCTATACCAAGCTGTTGGCAGAGTCTGCGCCGGTTGTGGGCCGCCCTCTGGGGGGGGCGCAATCGGGTGAGTTGCCAGACCCGCTGAACCCCCCACCGGGCTGCGCCTTTGCCGGGCGGTGCCCGTATGCCTCGGATATCTGCCGGCGCGACCAGCCCGTTTTGCGCGCCATTGAAGGAGACCAGTTTGCCGCCTGCCATCACCCGCTCGACCCCTGAACG
>JAIUNA010000288.1 GCA_022565265.1 Roseinatronobacter sp.
TCGCCTGACAGGGTGCAGCTTTCGCCCTCCACCACATCACTCATGCTCACAGTGCCTTTGAACGTGGCTTTTACAGGCCCGACTTTTTGCACGACTGTTGCCTCATATCCCTCGGCGGCAGAGCCGGACAGCTCTTGACAGCCCGGCACACAGGCCTTGAGCACATCCGGGTCAAATAATGCGGCCCAGACAACGGGGCGCGGGGCGGCGATCTGGCATTCGTCGGACATCTGCATGGCTGGGCCTCCCTATTCTTGCTACTGCGCAGCATAGGTCAATCGCGCGCGATGTGAAAGAAAGGCTTTGGTCGCATGAACTTTGGTATCAGGCGGAGCAGGAATTGACCCGGCGCGCGATTTGTGATCACAGTTTTCAGATGAACGAACCTGTTACACGCCAAGCCATTTTGCCAGATCCTCCCGCGCATGATCGCGTCTATAGGGGCCTGCGCCAGATGGTCATGCATGGTGAAATATTCCCCGGTCAGGCCCTGACATTGCGCGGCATTGGCAAACAATATGGCGTCTCCATGACACCGGCGCGCGAAGCGCTGCGGCGCCTGACTGCGGAAGGGGCGCTGACGCTGTCTGCTTCGGGCCGCGTGACCACGCCAGAACTGAGCAATGACCGTATCGAAGAGCTTGCCCAGATTCGCGCGCTACTGGAACCGGAACTTGCCAGCCGCGCCTTGCGCCGGGCGCATCTGGCACTGATTGACCGGATGGAAAGTATAAACGAGGCCAATGCCCGCGCCATTCATCGTCAAGACCCGGTTGAATATATCCGCACCAATCTGGAATTTCATCGCACACTCTATCTGCGCGCCCAAAGCCCGGCCATGTTGGGGCTGTTGGAGACAGTCTGGTTGCAGCTTGGCCCTACCATGCGCGCGCTCTATACGCGGCTGCGCCGCACCACGGCCCCCCCGCATCATAGGCTTATTCTAGAGGCGCTGCGCGCAGGCGATGATGCCGCCTTGCGCTTAGCGTTGCGTACGGATGTGACCCAGGGCTTGCGGCATTTGCAAGGCTAGAGCAGGTCGCGCAAAACTGGGAACCTGTTTTGCGCCAAATGACATGCGACCCACGCTTGGCTGGGTTTTAGCGCTGCGGCGGCGCAGCGCTAAACTGCCTTTATCTGCCCATCTTGCATGCGCACCATCCGATCCATGCGCCGGGCGAGATCCAGATTGTGGGTTGCAATCAAGGCGGATAACCCTGTGTCGCGCACCAGCGCGATCAGGGCTGCAAACACCTGATCCGAGGTGGTGGGATCAAGGTTGCCGGTTGGCTCATCCGCCAGCAACAGGCTAGGGGAATTGGCCAGCGCCCTGCAAAACGCCACGCGCTGTTGCTCGCCCCCGGACAGGGCCGCCGGGCGGTGATCTGCACGCGCGACCACGCCCACCCGGCCCAGCAAATCACGCGCACGCGCTTCGGCCTCTTTGGCCGGTACGGCATTGGCCAGTTGTGGCAGAACCACATTTTCCAGCGCGCTGAATTCCGGCAACAGGTGGTGAAACTGATAGACAAAGCCAATCTGCCCACGCCGCGCCGATGTGCGCGCACGGTCGCCCAGCCGTGTCATATCCACGCCATCCACCAGCACCGCCCCGCGATCCGGCGTATCCAGCAGGCCCGCAATATGCAAAAGCGTCGAGTTCCCTGCGCCAGAGGGGGCGACAAGAGCCACAACCTCGCCGCGTGCGATGCTCAGCGAGGCGTCGCTCAGAACACGCACTTCTCCGGGTTTGTTCGCATTGTAGGTTTTGCAGATTCCGTCCAGAACTAGGGCCATGTCACTCATAGCGCAGCGCCTCCACCGGGTTCATGCGCGCCGCACGACGGGCAGGGAAAATCGTGACAATGAAGGACAGCGACAGCGACAGCCCCACCGCCTTGAGCACATCCGCAAGCCGCAATTGCGCAGGCAATTCATAGATGCCCCGAATAGAAGGATCCCAGACGCCGCCGCCAGAGACGTAATTCACAAGACTGAATATCTGGTCGATATAGATTGCAAACAGGCAGCCAAGTACCACACCTGCGGCCGTGCCCAGAACCCCCACACTGGCCCCGCAGATGAAAAACACCCGCAGCACTGACGCCTCGCTCAGCCCCATTGTGCGCAGAATGCCAATATCGCGGCCCTTATTCTTGACCAGCATAATCAGGCCAGAGATGATATTAATAGCCGCAATGAGAACAAGAATTGAGAGGATGACAAACATAACATTGTCTTCCACATCCAGCGCCCGCAGGAATGAGCCTGCCGAATCCCGCCATGTCCAGAGCATTGCACGCTCGCCCCCCGCGCGCAGCAAATCCAGCCGCATCGCGTCTATCTGGTCAGGATTTGCAACCATGACTTCCATCTCATCGGCCACGCCATCGCGGTTGAAATAGGTTTGCGCCTCTGCGAAGGGCATATAGAGGCGCGTACGATCGATGTCATAGCGCCCGGCTGTGAAAATATAGACAACCTCATAGGCGGAAATGCGCGGGCTTGTGCCAAAGGCCGTGCGCACCCCATCTGGCGAGATGACGCGAATGGAGTCGCCTATCCCCACGCCCAATTCCCGCGCAATGCCAGAGCCAATCGCAACCCCGCTCTCGAAGCGCCCGATATCCCCCAAAGCCTGTTCTGGCTGGGCGATACGTGGAATTGTCAGCAGGTTTTCAGCGCTGATCCCAAACACCTCGGCCCCGGTATTGCGGCCATGCGCCGACACCATCACCTGACCGCGAATAAGAGGCGCTACCCGCGTTACCCCGCGAACAGCCGCCAGCCTTTCGGCCATATCGTCATAATCATCAATGACACGGCTGGTGCGCCCGGCCTCATCGACATGGACGCTTGAATACACTGTGACATGGGCATTCGCGCCCAAAATCGTATCCACAAACTCGGCCCGAAAGCCTGAACGCACTGATAATGTGGCTATCAGCGCGAATACTGCCAGCATGATCCCCAGAAATGAGATCATGGTCATTGCACTGACGCCACCTTCCGCACGGCGCGCGCGCAGATAGCGCCATGCGATCATCCATTCGAAGGCAGCGAAAGGGGGCGTGTGGCCTGTCATATGCGGGAATTCCTGCTTGCTCTGTCGCGCTAGGTTGTCGGAATGCTGCCTCAGGTCAAGCGCAAAGCCGCCTGTACGTGCCCGCGTCCCCCAAGGGTTTGGCCCCGCATCATGCCGTTTCTGTCATGGCCCGCACCGGTTGCTCTGGTGCGGGCGCGCTGCACATTGGTGTCATTCGCGCAGGCTTTCGGCAATTTCAATCAACACATCGGCAGGCACGAACCCGCGGATCAATTCGGTTTCCATCACGAAAGTGGGCGTGCCGGAAATTTGCAGGCGTTGTGCAAGAGCGCGGTTCTCCATCAGGATCTCTGTCACGGCCTCGCTTTCCATTTCTGCACCAACCTGCACAAAATCAAGGCCCTGCTCCGCCGCCAGCTCTTCCAGAAACTCGCGTGTGATTGCATCGTCATGACGCATCAGACTGTCTTGCACAACTTCATACACGGTGTCACCGCCAAGGCGCAGGGCGGCAACCGCAAAGCGTGATGCCAGTTCGGATTCTGGCCCAAGGATCGGGAATTCTTTCAAAATCAGCCGGATTCCGCTATCTGCTTCCAGAAGCGCGGCCACTTCCTCATGGGCGCGTTTGCAAAATCCACAGCGGTAATCGATGAATTCAACCAGTGTCACATCGCCGTCTATATTGCCGCCCACCCAGGAATGACCATCATTGAACAAGGCCTCTGCATTGGCCTCCAGGATGGCACGATCCATATCAACTTGCGCTTCGGCTGTACGCTGCTCATAGGCTGCA